>JBBDSF010000110.1:0-1089 GCA_040905125.1 Pseudomonadales bacterium
GGGCCAGCAACACGTACCCGCCCGTCCAGCCCATGAGATACCGTGCCCCATCGGCCCCTTCGAAGGCGATAATACCTGCCATGGACAAAAAGGACGCCGCGGACATCCAGTCGGCCGCCGTCGCCGCGCCATTGGCTACCGGATGGACATGACTGCCGGCTATATAAAAGTCATTGGTCGAAGCGGACCGGCTCCAGATCGCGATGCCGATATACAGGCCGAACGACAGGCCCACGAACAGATAGGTCAGTAGCTGCTGGCTCATGGGTTATCCCTGATCTTCTTCGTGGAAACCGTGTTTTCTGTCCAGAGCGTTCATGCGCCAGACATAAATAAAGATCAACAGCACGAAGAAATAGATCGACCCTTGCTGCGAGAACCAGAAACCGAGCTTGTAGCCGAATAATCGAAACTGGTCGAGCCAGTCTACAATGAGGATGCCACAAACAAATGACACCACGAACCAGACTGTAAGCAGGGACGCCAACAGACGGATGTTCGCACGCCAGTAAGCCTTGTTATTCTCTGACATTGTTCCCGACTGTCCTGAAATAAATCTGGGTTACAGTACTAAACTATCCGGTTCCGGTCGATGCGGAAAAGATGTCCACATTTTCTGTGGATAACTTTGGGGGTAAAAGCTGGAAACGTCTTTCAGCCCTTGATTAATGTGAATCCGGATGATTGTACAATTTTTGTACATTTTATGTTTTTCTTTTGATTATCAACAGTTTACAGATTTAATTTGAGAGGCGAAGTCAACGTCCCGGGACTATGCCGCCTGTCAACAAATTGGGTCAGGTTGTGAATAAGTCAGGCCGCGTTTCCTTTCATACCGGGCGTTTCACAGGTATTTGAGGTACGTTTAACGGCGATTAATAGAGCAAGGTAAACATTTTCCGGCGATAAGCCGTGGCCAATTCATTGCCCTTGCCGAGCATGTCAAACACCCTGATCATGGTTTTACGCGCCAGTTCATCCTCGAAATGGCGATCCTTTTTCATGATCGTGAGTAACTGCTCCAGACCCGCCTTAATTTGATCGTCCACAACCAGGCGAATGGCCAGGTTATACCGGAGCTTCAGGTTG
>JBBDSF010000111.1:0-9696 GCA_040905125.1 Pseudomonadales bacterium
AGCGGTCTTTTGTTCATCTCGCTGGCTATATTTGCCGCATACCAGGCGTATCTGGCGATGTGAAAACACGGTGGCCCGGCGCCGGGGTTTGACTGGGCACTGCGGCCTACTCTACCCGGCAATATGTCGCAGATCGCAACATGCTGTATGATTTGTTCCCTGAGTTCTTTTTTCGCTTAACGAGAGAAAACCTCCTCAAATTAACAGGTAAATCAATCATGATAACCACAGTCCAAGCCCTCGAAGAGTACGGGCGCACACGACTTTCCCCGAACTTCTTCATGCGCGAATTCCTGCACTCCGAAATCGCAGAAATCGAAGGTATCGCTAACGTGCCTGTCGACCCGGATCTCGCGATACTGGCCGGCCAGGGCCTATGTCAAAATGTCCTGGAACCGATCGAGACGGCGCTTGGCAGGATCAGCGTTCGCTCCGCCTATCGTTCGCCCGATATAAATCGGTGCGGTTATGAGAAGGGCTACGCCTGCGCCCTGAACGAGAAGAACTACACCCGACATATCTGGGACATTAAAGATGAAGACGGCCACTATGGCGCGACTGCCTGTATCCTGGTCAATTCGTTCGTAGATTATTACGAGAAGACCGGCGACTGGACAGCGCTGGCCTGGTGGATTCATGACCATGTGCGGGGATACCGGGAGATGGTGTTCTATCCTCGGCTCGCTGCGTTCAATATCAACTGGTATTCAGGACCGCCGAAGGAAAGGTCGATCACAGCCTGGTTTGACAGTCCGCACACTGGCAAAGACCGCATTTTAACCAGGACGGGGATGGATAATTTTGCCGGTGATCACAGTGCCTCGTATGAGCCCTGGCTGTCGACACCGTAGCTCTCCCTGTTTCGATCGCAGTATCAACCTTCTTGCGAATGGGACACCTCGATTAAACTTTGGTCCTCAAAAACGAATTGCCACAACGACAAAGGAATATCCCGACTATGAATGATGAAGCGAATATCCCCAGTGATTACGAGCCGCCCAAAGTCTGGCAATGGGAATCAGAGAGCGGTGGACGCTTCGCCAACATCAACCGCCCCATCGCCGGCCCCACCCATGACAAGGAATTACCCGTCGGCGATCATCCGTTTCAGCTCTACTCGCTGGCCACGCCCAACGGCGTGAAGGTGACCGTCATGTTTGAGGAATTGCTCGAACTTGGTCACAGCGGTGCCGAGTATGATGCCTGGCACATCGACATCGGCGAAGGCGAACAGTTCGGCAGCGGTTTCGTGGCGATAAACCCGAATTCGAAAATACCCGCCATGCTGGACCGCAGCGGGCCAGAACCGATCCGCGTGTTCGAATCCGGCGCCATTCTCATCCACCTCGCGGAGAAGTTCGGTGAATTTCTACCCACTGACTCCGCGCGACGGGCAGAGTGCCTGTCCTGGCTGATGTGGCTCATGGGTAGCGCACCCTATCTTGGCGGTGGCTTCGGGCATTTCTATGCATACGCGCCGAGTAAAATGAAATATCCCATCGACCGCTACACGATGGAAGTCAAGCGCCAGCTCGATGTCTTGAACCGTAACCTGTCCGAACGGCGCTTTCTAATCGGAGACGAGTACACCATCGCCGACATGGCCACCTATCCGTGGTACGGCGGTCTGGTACTGGGCAGGCTTTACGAGGCTGGCGAATTCCTCGACGTGAACACTTACACACATGTCCTGCGTTGGGCCGATGAGATCGGCGAGCGCCCAGGCGTGAAGCGGGGCCGCCGGGTCAACCGCACCTGGGGCCCGGAGGAGAAGCAGATGCCGGAGCGACACAGTGCAGCGGATTTTAGCGGAGCCTAGTGGCGCTCATCGGGTATGCCAATAGACCCACGGAAATTGGGGGAACAATACGACTACATCATCGTGGGTGCCGGGTCCGCTGGCTGCGTGCTCGCCAATCGTCTGACGGCCAGTGGAGAACATAGGGTCCTGCTGCTGGAATTCGGTGGCAAAGACAATTCCACGTATATACAGATGCCCGCGGCGCTTTCCATACCGCTCACCATGCCGCAGTTCGACTGGTCGTTTTTCTCGGAGCCCGAGCCTGGTCTGGGCGGCCGGCGAATTCATCAGGCGCGTGGCAAGGTGATCGGCGGCTCGTCTTCGATCAACGGGATGGCCTTTGTGCGCGGCTGTGCTGGCGACTTCGAGGAATGGGTAGAACATGGCGCTAAAGGCTGGCGCTATGCTGATGTTTTGCCTTACTTCAAACGTGCCGAGGATTGCGTGTACGGCGACGATGAATATCGGGCCACCGGTGGCCCGGTGGGTGTTTGTAACGGCAACAACATGCGCAATCCGCTCTATCGCGCCTTTATCGAGGCCGGCAAGCAGGCAGGTTATGGCGAGACCAGCGACTACAATGGTCGTCGTCAGGAAGGATTTTCCCGCATGGATATGTCGGTACGCGACGGCGTTCGCAGTTCCACGGCCAACGCTTACCTGAAGCCGGTACTGAACCGGTCCAATCTCAATGTCGTCATGCACGCCCTGACAACCCGGGTGATGATGGAAGGCAAACGAGCCGTGGGCGTCGAGTATCGACAGGGGGACAGTATCCACCATGTTCGCGCCAGGCGCGAAGTGATTATTTCCGCAAGTGCGTTCAATTCACCGAAGCTGTTGATGTTGTCTGGCATCGGTCCGGCCGAGCACCTTAAAGCGTTGGGCATCAATGTGGTTCACGACTTGCCCGGGGTTGGGCGCAATCTGCAGGATCATCTCGAAGTCTGGATACAACACGCGTGTACGCAAAAGATTACACTGAATGCCTGGCTCAATCCGATGAGCAAGCTACTGATCGGCGCACGTTGGCTGCTTTTCAAGACAGGTCTCGGCGCTACCAACCACTTCGAGTCGAATGGTTACATTCGCAGCCGGCCAGGACTGAAGTATCCCGATATTCAATATCATTTCCTGCCGGGCGCGATTGCCTATGACGGCTCAAATACCATCAAGGGCCACGGCTTTCAGGTTCACCTGGGTGCCAACAAACCCAGGAGTCGCGGCTATGTGGAGCTCCATTCAACCGACCCGGCAGTCTCCCCGCGAATGGTCTTCAACTATCTGAGTGAAGAGCAAGACAAGGCAGTTTTCCGGCAGGCCGTTCGCCTGACCCGGGAGATTTTCGCCCAACCGGCTTTCGATCCGTATCGAGGCCAGGAACTGGCTCCTGGATCGAAGGTCGTCACTGACGAGGATATTGATGCGTGGGTCGCGGACACCGCGGAGACGGCCTACCATCCGGCCGGCACCTGCCGGATGGGCACAGGCGGCATGGCCGTCGTCGATCCCGAATGCAGGGTCTATGGTGTTGATGGGCTTCGAGTGGTCGATTCGTCCATCATGCCCACCCTGACCAACGGTAACATCAATGCGCCCACCATCATGATTGCAGAAAAGGCAGCCGATCACATTCTGGGAAACCCCTTACTTACCCCGTTAGAGCCAGAAACATTTTACCCTGATAGCTGGCAGAACAAACAACGGCTTTCAGGTAACGAGGCTGGAGGGCCAGCCTTTGGTCTCGATATATTCCTTTAAATTACGCGGCCTGTAGTTTGTATCCTGCTCCCATCGCTCTTTTACCGACTGATGAATTAACACCTCGCCTTTATGATGATCGATATCGCGGTAATATTTTTCCTTTATCCGATAAAAAGACCGGCGTGAGTTATAAAGCGTCGCCAGCGGGTTGCCATTGATGCTCTGCTGCAAATGATTTTCCAGGGAAAGCCCGGCTTTCTTCGCCTCTTTGAGTATCCACTTTAAAGGAATGTCAGATAGCAAAGTGCCATCCTTGTCGGGCTTGTAACTGCCGCCAACATTGCTGTGCACGCCGCTAAACCAGACTTGTTGGATGTCCATGTCTGGCTGAGGAATCCATACGGTCGGTTCGAAGTCGCTACGATGTTCGTCAATCGCCAAAGCATGGCGTGCGGCCTTCACGTTCGGGCCAATTTTTGTATCGTAGAATTCATCGGTATCATCAAAAAGACCCAAAAACGAAAACGGGATGCCCATGGCGCCAACGGTATCCCAAACCCCGGCAAATTTTATCTCTCTGGATTTGTGCGAGTGCATCTTTCTGAATTCCACGGACTTATCGCCCTCCGGTGCGTGTTTAGGCCCGGACTTTTTATAGTGATTAAAGGCCGCTTGAATCAAAGGCGCGTCTGGTCTTTTAACGATACCGCAATTATTAATCAGACCAGCCAGGCTGCGAACGGTGTATGAACCCCGGCTGAAGCCAAAGAGATACAGCTCATCGCCAGGCGAATAGTTTTGAACAATGTAGCGGTAATTATCCAGAATGTTTTTGTGCAGACCCTTGCCGGTAGTGCCGGCGACCACTTGATCATGATAGGAGCCGATACCCCAATCATAAAACACCTGTTGCGCCGTCTTATCCGTAGCCACCGGCTTGATCGCGCGGGCAATTTTAAGGACATTGGTAGGAAAATCTTCAGTGGGATCTTCTTCAGGCCGATTCCAGGTTCCGTCTGCACAGATGACAATTCTTTTCATCGTTTCTCTCCCTGCCATGGTTCACCACCGGCTGGCAACCTGACCGCAGGGTCCCTGTGCCGGCCGTCGTCTCCATCGATTAACGAGGTTATTTCTACTCCCAAACGGTCTCTATTTCAAGGCGTCGTTCTATAATGCATAGTATGATCATCCAGGAATGATTGAGAGGATTACGCGCATGACCTCGCTGGCGCGCCTGGCATTTGTCTTCTACTGCCTCGTCTCCCTGAGCGCGACCAATACGAACGAGAAGCCAAAGTCGCGGCGCGCAAACGAGAAGAGTGCAAAGAGGCAAGAGAAAGGCTCAAGAAACTCGCCGGCCCTGTTATTTTCACAGATGAAGACGGTAAAAATCATACGGTAGCCTCTAAAGATCGCGTGGGTTCTCATATTCGATTGCCCGCGCGCAGAAAGTATGATTTATTGACCGTGTTATCGACATTAGAGGATTCCCAATGTATCAGAACTGGATATATATACTATTGGCAGCGTTTGTATTGACTGCGTGCGGACCCGAAGCCCCTCAGGAACCGGAAACCGGGGAAGCGCCCGAGACTTCCGAAACCGCGGCAACTGAGCCTGCCACGGAGCCTGCCGAAGAATCCAGGCTAACCGTTGCCGAGCGTATTGACGAGGCACTCGCCGGGGAGCACCGGAGCTCGAAAAATGCCAGTCGTGACAACTGGCGGCACCCGAAGGAAACCCTGCTATTCTTCGGTCTTGAACCCGACATGACTGTAGTAGAGATCTATCCCGGTGGGGGATGGTACACCGAAGTGCTGGCACCTGTATCGCGCGATGAAGGCCACCTGGTCGCTGCCCACTTCAACCCGGATGGCTCCGACTACCGCGAGCGCTCCTACAACAATTATATCGACAAGCTTGAGGAACACCCGGACGTCTACGATAACGTCGAAGTAATCAGCATAGGTGGCGGCGAGGAACTGTCGTTAGGGGAACCGGAAAGCGCCGATATGGTATTGACGTTCCGTAATATGCACAGCTTCACGAGTGCCGGCGAAGAAGAGAATTTTTTCGCAGCAGCACACAACGTGCTGAAGCCTAATGGAATTCTGGGCGTGGTGCAGCATCGGGCGGACGAGGGTGCGGACCCGATGAAAAGTGTGAAAAATGGTTACTTGCCGGAAGCATTTGTGATCGAAAAAGCTGAGGCGGCCGGGTTCAAACTCGATGATCGCGCTGAGATCAACGCCAACCCGGACGATACGCACGATCATCCGGAAGGCGTGTGGACATTGCCACCGTCGCTGCGCCTGGGCGATGAAGATCGCGAGAAATACGAGGCAATCGGTGAGAGCGACCGCATGACGCTTCGTTTCATTAAAACTTAAACATATCGTTAGCCCCTGACGATGCTTGCCCCGAAGAATATAACGAACCGCATACCATGGGGGGTTCTTACACTAGAGGCCGTGCTCATCGTTTTAAGTGTCCTGCTGGCACTGGCTCTGGAGAATTGGCGGGAAAACCGGGAACACCAGGACCTTGCCGAGCGGGCCTTGCAAACGGTTATAGACGAGACGACCGAAAACTGTGCAAAAATTCAGTCGCTCCTCCCGTATCACCGGTCGGTGATGGCAGGAGACGAGGACTACGAAGGATTGGGGAGGGTCTTCATTCGCAACGATGCCTGGTCGTCGGCACAAACCGCCGGCGCTGCCCATCACCTGAAGTACGAAGTTGCGGCTGCTATCGGTTTGGTTCATGCACTCCAGAGCGATTACAGAAGGTTAATAGAGGCGGGCATCCAGGCTGTCTATTTAGGGGCGACGAGCCAGGATCCGTATCACAAGGAATTCCAACGGATGCTCGAGCAGGGCCAAACTGACTGGCTGCCCGGGCCTCATCCAATGATGCTTGCCGACCTTATACGGATCCAGGGAAACCTTCTCGATGCATACCAGTCCCTCTTCGCGCTAACCGAGGAATACTACGGGGATGCCATTAATGTTGAAGGTTCCTGTATAGAGTAAGTGACCTATTGGAGAGATGCGAAAGCTGCGGTAAAGCCTTTGAGTGACAATGGTAACTTCAGGTTATTATCGGGCGTTGTGGCAACCAGGACGGCGCCATTGTTATTGTTTTTCATGGCTTCGATCAGGCTTTCCTGCATCTGGATTTGACCTACACAGCCATTCTGACTACAGCGACTGATCGTCGCAGTTATGGGCGTGTTGTCCACGGAGACCGTGATGCCCCTGGGCAGATAGATGCCCAGAGGCGCTGTCAGAGTCAGTACCGGTGTTCCATTGTCTGCGTAGCCGATAGACGTTTGTAATATTCGCTGACCGGATTCGTTCTGGGTTGCTGCTTGTACAATCTGACAGCTTTTCTCGGCACTTCCTTCGCTTTCCCCTTCTCCGGCTTCATTGGTCTGGCATACTTTCGACCAATCCCCAAAGGACGCTTCAATTTCCGCGCCGCCGGGCGCTGTCGTCTCGGCCGATTCCTGTGCGACAACAGGAATGCTAATGGCCAGCAAAACGGCTATGACTGTGACGGTACTCTTTATGTTTAACATGGGGACCTCGCTATCTGTGATCCTGGTGATGCCATTATGACTGTCCACGATAATAACATGGATCAACTGCGAAAATCCGCGCCGGGACTATCAGGGAGACCACCCTGGTAAAACCATCTCAAGGCGTCCTGGTGGGGATAAACCTGTTCACCCACGGCGCGCAGGTGCCGCGATATTTCCGGTGTCATACCGTCTTCCTGAGCGGCACCTGCTTTACCTTTACGCACCATGGCACCGGACTCAAGGACGGGCGGGTCTGATTGGGTGCGCGCCTCGAACCTATCTTCATGCTTTTTCATCCAGGGGAACGAGGTATATTGAAAAACACCGCGCCACTGATCAGGCGTTAGCTGCACATCCAAAAACTCGGCCACGCGATGAATGCAGTCTTCATAGTCTCGCTTCATGTCGGCAAAGTGTAGAAACAGAACGTTGTCCTCATGCCGAAGTGGCCACCAGGATGCCAGAAAGCCGAACAGCATTTTGTGCATTCCTTGCGGATCGACAACTTCATCGTAGAAGCTCACAAGATCGGGACGCGTGACAGCCTCTTTCGGTACCCCCCAGAAGTCATAAAATGCATCGGTATGTTTCTCAAAAAACGGCTTCGCCGATACCAGAGCCTCTTCCGGATTACGTGCGACGACGATATAGCGCACATTTTTACCTTCCCCTGGCTTTATATAAGGGACCACGGGCGGTGCCGAGTGCGTCTTGAATGCGCGTGGACGGTCTGTCGGCATTGCGTCGAGTCGTTCGAGCAATTCATCAACAGGCTGGCCCGGTCGCTGTACAAATTCGATCCAGGGGACTTCGGCATAAATGTCTGTAAAGTCTGTATTGCCTCCGGTAAGTAGTTGGTAGACGATATTCATCATCCATGTTGTGCCGCTCTTGATCGGCACCGATATGACAATGTCCTGATCCCGCCACTCGATGAGCTGCTGCATTTCGGGGTTTATCCAGGGCGCCCCCATTTCCGCTTCAGTCATGACTTTATCTCCTTATTGGAATATCTTATCAATTGACAGGATCCCAAAATGAACATCAAGCAATCCGTTAAAATAATCCTTTTAACAGGTACACTATAGACCTTCAATCCTCTGTATGGCCTGATTCATGGCTTTCATGACTTATCCGCCAATGTATTTACAGCGTGCGGCGCGAGCCCTGACCTGGATCACGTTGTGTATACTGGCTGCCTGTGGGGGTGGCGGCGGTTCCAGCGGACCGCCACCTAATCAGGCACCAACTGCAAGCATTGAAGCCACACCGGTCAGCGGTGAAGTACCGTTGACGGTGGACTTCGACGCCAGCGGCTCCGCTGATAATGACGGTAATATCACCACCTATGCATGGGATTTTGGTAACGGCGAGACCGCTACTGGCATCACTACGCAGACAACCTACGACAACACCGGTAATTTTGTGGTGACGCTCGAAGTCGCGGATGACGACGGAGCAACAGACAGCACCACACGTATTATTACGGTCACCGAGCCCACATTTTCCCTATCCGGCAGCATCCGAATTCTCTCCGGGTCCGAGGTCGACGTGGACACCAATGACACCAATACAACTGACGGCGACAACGACGACTTCGATACGGCGCAACCAATCGGCAACCCGGCCAATGTAGGCGGCTATGTCACCGAATCGGGCGCGGGTGAGAACGGGCTTGTGAGCACCGAAGGAGACGTCTCGGACTTCTATCGTTTCACCTCAGTCGGCGGGGAGACGATCCTTTTAACCATTGGTGACGCCTCTCCGAGTAATGACCTGGATCTGCGCTTGTACGATGAGGACCGCGAGCTCAAGGATGAGTCCCTCGGTACTGACCAGACTGAGAGCTTCGAAATTCCAGGCCCGGGGCAATACTTTGTTGAAGTGACAGCATTCGATGGCGCAAGCACCTACATTCTCGCGCTGGGTCAAACTCAGACCTCGACTCAAAACCACTTGCGGCTGTCGTCATCTTTCGTGCCAGGCGAAATCCTGCTCGGCTTACCACGCAAGGATCAAACGGCCAGCGGAGAATTGAAGGGACGCGCCAGTGGGCTCAATACCGTATCCTCCAATGGTTGGCGCCACGGCCCGCAGGTTGTGCGTTTGCCTGCGACCACCCACCGGGGTGACCGGCTTGCCGCGATGGATGCAGAGCCACGCCGCATCCCCGGCGCCGCTCTCTCAGAGAGCAAGCTTGAGCGCCTGGATACCCTGCACGCGATCAAGCTTCTCCGTCGTGAAGGACGATACGCGTATGCGGAACCGAACTATATTCGCCATGCAAGCCGGGTACCCGAGGACAGTTTCTTCAATCGCCAGTGGCATTACCGCAACATCAAACTAGAGCAAGCGTGGGAACTGTCCATCGGTTCCAGCGACGTGGTCGTTGGCGTCATCGACACGGGCGTGTTGCTTGAGCATCCCGATCTCAGCGGGCGACTTACGGACGATGGTTTTGATTTCATCTCGGATGCCGATCGTGCCCTGGACGATGATGGCATCGACCCTGATCCGAATGATCCAGGCGACCGTGAGCTGGGTGACCGGTCCAGCTTCCACGGCACTCACGTTGCCGGCACCGTCGCCGCGCAGACCGACAACG
>JBBDSF010000111.1:9796-88007 GCA_040905125.1 Pseudomonadales bacterium
TCCAGCTTCCACGGCACTCACGTTGCCGGCACCGTCGCCGCGCAGACCGACAACGAGATCGGCGTCTCCGGCGCGGGCTGGAATACGCGGGTCATGCCGTTGCGTGTACTGGGCAAGGGAGGCGGCACCACAACAGATGTAATACAGGCGATACGCTACGCTGCCGGCCTTGCTAACGACTCAGATAGGCTGCCCGACAAGCCGGTAGATATTATCAATATGAGTCTCGGCGGCGGTTCTTTCAACCAGGCCGAACAGGACGCGATCGATGCCGCCCGCGCCGAAGGAGTCATCGTGATAGCCTCCGCGGGTAACGAATCGAACAATACAGTCACTTTCCCTGCCGGCTACGACGGTGTGGTAGGCGTCAGCGCCACGACCATCACTAATGAACTTGCTTTCTACTCTAATACGGGAGCCGGAGTGGATGTCGCGGCGCCCGGTGGCGACACCAGTACGGACCTCAACGGTGATGGCATCGCCGACGGTGTTTTGAGCACACTGGGTGACGATTCCGGCAGCGGCGCCAATCCAGAGTTCGTGTACGGCATGTTAGCCGGAACCTCCATGGCCGCGCCCCATGTCGCGGGTGTCGCGGCCTTGATGCGTGCCGAGGCGCCAACGATGACACCCGATCAATTCGATGCCTTACTGGCGGCGGGCGAGATCACGGATGACAGGGGCGCCGCTGGTCGGGACGACAGCTTCGGCCATGGCCTGATCAATGCGCAAAAGGCGCTGGTCGCGGCAAGCGGCGAAACCCTGCAAGAGTTTATCGTGGTCAGTCCGACGACACTCAACTTCGGTGCCGTCCTGGAAGTGCTCGGACTCAACATCGATAATGCGGGCACAAACAACGCAACCGTCAATAACGTGAGTACCGATGCGCCATGGCTGACCGTGACGCCGCAAACTATTGATGAAAGCGGGGCGGGTATCTACGAACTCCGAGCCGATCGCAGCGATCTGGAGGACGGAAACTTTCGGGGTGAGGTCCTGGTAGAGACCAGCGCTAACAATAGCACAGTGGTGGTGGTCATGCGGGTTAGTGAATTGGACGTTAATGCCGATGCCGGTTTCCACTATATTGTCCTGTTAGACGAATCGGGCGAAAACGTGGCCCAGGAGACAGCAGTTGCGGTTGACGGCCGATACGAATTTCAGTTCGACAATGTAGAGGCAGGCCGTTACGAGCTTGCCGCTGGCAGCGACACCGACAATGATCAATTCATCTGCGATGCCGGCGAAGCGTGCGGTCTGTTCCGAACGCTCGATTCACCGACAACCATCGAACTTGACGAAGACCTTTCCGGCCTCGAATTTATTACCGGCTTCCGTACCAGCCTCTCCTCACCCGGTTCGCAGGCTGATGACGGGACTGGCGATGACCGCGTAGAACCCATCCGCATCGGGCCCCCACCCGCGAAGGAGTTCGCACAATGAAGATCCTGCTCCTCGCCGCTTGTTTAATCATCACCGGTTGTGCAAAGACCGCTTCGCCAACCGAGGCTGACGCACCGACGGTACAGATTGTAACGCGTTCGGCTCATTGCGAGTCGAGGCAAGCCGGCGCACGCTTACTGGTGGGGATATCGGAGGCCAGTGAGGCTTTAGGCAAATCCGTTGAAACCAACATCGATCCCAATCGGGCGGCCCTCATTCTTGTCTCCCTTGGTACGCGGCCCACGCCGGGTTACCAGGTCACACTGCAATCATCGCGGCACAAACCTGACGCCGATACTTACCGCTTACCGATCGCCTACGAGGAGCCGGCAGAGGATGCCATCATGGCACAGGTGATCACGACGCCCTGTGCCCTGCTTGCAGTAGACAGGACCCCCGGCATACACACTTTGACGGTACCGCTATATGGTGGCGGCGAGACAAATGTTTACATAAACTAACAATTAGCCGTCACCTGCTTACAAAAACACCCTATTCTTCAGTTTTTCAACGAGCCTGCCGGGACAGATACTCGGGTAACATTGACGAAGTATCGAACATCATTGGAGCACCGATGAGCAACAACAGAAACCGCGGCAACAGCGATTCTCACGAACAGATTTCGGCACCGAACTCCCATCCACATCTGTCCGACCCTGATTCCACGGATCTATCCAACCATCAACTCGACCCCCGGTCTATATTGGATGCGATCGGGAAAATATCAATCCTGTCGAATTCGATTCACCCTTCCTCGAAAAACCATTTTCCCCCACTGACCTGTTATCCATGGTTGAAGAGTTGCTTTAACGACTTCTGCTATCAGAAGGCCTCTTTGTAAGTGCGCAGGTCCAGCTCGTGGGTCCATGCGTTCTTTGGCTGGTTGTACAGGTACATGTACGCGTCGGCAATTCCCTCGAGTCCAATCAAACCGTCTTCACCGACTCTCTCTACAAGTTCAGGTACATTGGTTCTTATTTTCTCGCCGTTGATGCCGCCATCAATGACGACGTGACCCACATGAATCCCTTTGGGCTGGAACTCCCGTGCAAGACTTTGCGCCATGGCCCTGAGTCCCGCCTTGGCCGCAGTAAAAGGGGCGAAGTTCGGTTTACCGCGCATGGATGCGCTTGCGCCCGTGAACAGGAGAGTACCACTGGATCTTGGCGCCATGACTTTCAATGCTTCTCGGGCAAACAGAAATCCGCCAAATGTACAGACGCGCCAGGCTCGCTCGAAGAAATCGGCTTCGAGCTCGAGAAAAGGGCCGTTATAATTGTTACCGGCATTGTAAATAGCCAGATCGATCGGCCCCATCTCTTCCGCTTGCTGAATTAATGATGTCACCTCACCCTCGTCGGTGGTATCGGTAACCACGGGCGTTGCCTGGCCTTTCTCGTTAGCGATGGCGTCAGCTACCGCGCGAAGTTTGCTTTCGGTCCTGCCGGCAACGATAACGTGCAATCCCTGTCTGGCCGCATGAATACAAAGTTGTGCACCCAGACCCTCGACAGGGCCGACACCGATAACTACGGCTGTCTTGCTACTCACAGAGACATACCCACTGCGATTTCCAAAATGTTAGATGTTGCCAGCTGCCCGGGAAGGCGTCTCCTGTTCCTCCCTGGATGCCCGGAAGTACTCCTCGGGCGAAAATACATCGACTTCCCATACTGACATCACGGCCTCGCGCGCTTCGCGTAATTGCGCCGCTTCGGCTTCGGTGATGACGTTACGTTCGAGGGCGACATCGACCAGTTCATATTCTGTGTCTGAGGGAAGTTCCCCGGCTTTACGAGCCTGGGCAATTTTGCCGAGCAGCGGTGCAGCCTCCTGATTGAGACGAAACGCACGCAGCATCTGACCTGAGCCTGAAGAACCTTCTTCCAGCCCTGCAAGCCCATGGGTCACGCGTCGATATTGATCACTCAGTTTCTGGATGGTTGCCGCGGTCCTGGATATCAACTTGTCTGCGGGACCGTCCGATAACTTGTTCACTCGCAGAAAACATGCCGATGGATACCGCATCCACCAGCCCACCAAAGGCACATCGAAATTCGCGTGGATACCCTCGAAAGCTTCCTGGATCTGAGCAAGCGCATATTCGCACGCGTACTGAACAAGGGGTAGATCCTCTTCACGGCGTCCCTCTGCTTCGAACCGACGCAGGGTAGCGCTGGCCAATACCTGCCACGTGAGGACATCCGCAAATCGCCCACTCAGGTTACCTCTTGCTTTTAGTTTGCCACCGATCAGGTACAGGGCAAGATCCGTCAACAATGCAAAGCGAGCAGAGGCCCAGGTCAGACGACGGTAATAGGTCGCAGTTGGGCCCGAGACCGGGCTCTTGACGAACAGTCCCCGGGTCAACCCCAGCCACTTGGTACGGCACCAGTTCACCGCAGTATGCTTTAGCCAGCCAAGCAAATGCGTACGAAACTCATCTACGTCGTCAGCTTCAACTGCTTTAATGAGGTCGTGCGCGTGGGGATGACATCGTGTGGCACCTTGACCGAACACTATCAGTGTGCGGCTCATAATATTGGCGCCTTCGACGGTAATACTAACGGGCGCACTGGTGTAAGCGGTGCCCATGACGTTGTTGGGCCCCTGCATTACGCCGGCACCCGCCAGCACATCCATGCCGTTGATCGCCGACTTCTGCGCATATTCTGTGGTGCTGGTTTTCAGCAAAGCAGAAATGACTGGCGGTTTTTCGCCATTGTCGATTGCCGAACAGACATAGACGCGTGCAGCCTCGAAGAGATAGGCGAACGCGGCGATTTCCGCCACTTTGACCTGTACACCCTCCATCAGCCCAATGGGGATGCCAAACTGGGTTCGTAACATCGAGTACGGTCCGGTCATGGCCGCGCACCATTTCATGCTAGCAACAGCGCCTGCGGGTAACGAGATAGCCCTGCCGCCAGCGAGTTGCTCCATGAGCATTCGCCAGCCCTGGCCGGCACCTTCCGGCCCACCGATGATGGCGTCGGCATCGATAACGACATCCTTGCCGGAAAATGGCCCGTTGTAAAAGCTGGCACCGATCGGCAAGTGATGATCGCCAATCGTAAGTCCCCTGGCGTCTCGATGTATCAACGCCACCGTGATGCCAGGCTTCTCTCCCTGATCTAACAAATTTTCGGGGTCATCGAGATAGAAAGCCAGTGAAATGAGGTTGGCCACCGGCGCGAGCGTGATGTACCGCTTGGCAAAATCAAGCCGAATCTTCGCCTTACCGTCATCGTCCTTAAATACAACACCTTCGGCTTTTATCGACGCCGCATCTGAACCGGCAGTCAATTCCGTCAAACCAAAACAGGGAACGTATTCGCCACTGGCAAGCCGCGGCAGGTAGTGATCCTTTTGTTCCTCGGTGCCATAGTGTTTAAGCAGCTCTCCGGCGCCCAGGGAATTCGGTATGACTACGAATGTACCCATCGTTGCGGAATAACTGTTGACTTTCGACAGAACGGCCGAGATACCCAGGGTGGAGAAGTCCTTGCCACCGTATGCTTTCGGGATTAGCAGGCTCATGAACCCCTCATCCTTGATGAACTGGAGCACCTCGTCCGGTACCTTGCGGGTCCATTCGACTTCGTAAGGATCCATCATGTTACATAGCGTTTCTGTGGGTCCTTCAATAAATTCACGCTCTTCTTGTGACGGCTCATCGTAAGGTTCGGCGAGAATTCTCTGGAAATCAGGCCGGCCGCCAAAAAATTCCCCATCGATCCAGACGGTACCGGCCTCGAGTGCCTGGCGCTCGGTATCCGAGATCTGCGGCAAAAGTTGCCGGTCCTGCATAAACTTCATTAATCGGACATACATGTCGGGTCTCCTTGGCGCCTTTTACCGGTAATTGTCAGACGTCCACACGAAGAGTACCACGATCACCCGGTGATCGTGGTGTGGTGTCCCTGAAGGGACCGGTTTAAGCACTAAATCATGACACTATCGTGGCAAATATGGTTGTCGGTCAAGGGGTTACCGTTTACCACAGATCGTATTTTTGCACTTCGGCGCGGCCAACGACCATGTGGTGCACTTCATCCGGTCCATCGGCGATACGCAGCGTACGCTGGCTGGTGTACATGCGGGCAAGCGGTGTCCATTGAGAGACACCGGTAGCACCATGCATCTGTATCGCCTGGTCAATAATCTGGCAAACCTTCTCTGGCACCATGGCTTTGACCGCGCTCACGTGGACACGAGCTTCCTTGTTACCCAGCACATCCATGGCTTTTGCGGCTCTCAACACCATCAAACGGCAAGCATCGATTTCGATGCGCGCCCGGGAAACCACTTCGATATTCTTGCCCAGTTTGATGATCGGTTTCCCGAAAGCCTCGCGAGTTGAGGCACGTTTGACCATCAACTCCAGGGCGCGCTCCGCCTGACCGATTGAACGCATGCAATGATGAATCCGGCCCGGCCCCAGACGAACCTGGGAAATTTCAAAACCGCGGCCCTCGCCCAGCAATATGTTGTCTTTCGGTACACGGACATCGTCGAATTTGATATGCATGTGTCCGTGAGGCGCGTCATCGTTACCGAACACGTGCATAGGCCCAACAATATTGACACCGGGTGTGTCCTTCGGCACCAGAATCTGCGACTGTTGTTGACTCGGCGCCGCGTCAGGATTGGTCTTGACCATCACGATCATGATCTTGCAACGCGGGTCACCGGCACCGGAAGCGTAATACTTCTCGCCGTTGATGACCCACTCGTCGCCATCGAGCTCGGCGCGACAGCTTATGTTCTTCGCATCGGAAGAAGGCAAGCCTGGCTCAGTCATGACAAAGGCCGAGCGAATTTCACCGTTCAACAGGGGTTTAAGCCATTTTTCCTTTTGTTCCGGGGTACCAACGCGTTCCAGCACCTCCATATTACCTGTGTCGGGCGCACTACAATTCAGGGTCTCTGAAGCGAGCGGATTTCTGCCCAGCTCCGCAGCGATATAAGCGTAGTCCAGATTACTCAGTCCTTCGCCCGTTTCAGCGTCGGGCAGGAAGAAGTTCCACAGACCGGCGTCTTTCGCTTTTTTCTTCGCGCCGTCCAGCAACTCTAATTGACGCGGATGCCAGACCCAGCGGTCTTCCTTCTCTTCGTCAAGTGCGTAGAATTCTTCGGTGATCGGTTCGACGTTCTCCGTAATGTGCTTTCTTACCGCATCGAACAGGGGTTGAGCTTTCTCGGACATTACGAGGTTATATAGATCAGCCTCCAGGTCAGGCATGCCTTTTTTCTCCTTCATTTTCTAATTGAACAGACAAATATGATAATCGTCATTATTCGCCGGCTGTGTCAACTTACGACTTCAGAGTGATGAGCCAGGATCAGGCAAACTTATGACACTCTGGCGAATATCGCAAATACGCTCTCAAATAGCCGTATGGGTGGTCGCCTGCTTATGTAGTACAGTGAGCCAATGAACAATCACACCGACATTCCCCTTAGCCTCGCGGAAGTCGATGGCCCTTTTCTCACCAGTGCGCTCCGGGAAGCAGGGGTGCTGCAAAAAGGGGAAGTGGTGGACATCCACACCAGAGTGATCGGCCAGGGTGCCGGATTTATGGGGGAGGTGGTCGACCTCAGGCTGACCCTGTCGGAAGAAAGTCCTGACGTGCCGACACAGTTGATTTTGAAGATTCCGACGGCCAGCCGAAATCGGCGAATCGGCCAGACCCTTGGCATCTATGAGCGCGAAATTCGGTTTTACCGGGAGCTACAACCTCGATTAGGCATCAGGACGCCGCGCCATCTTTACAGTGCCATGGACTTATCCACTGACCCGCATCACACGCTCAAGGCACTTAAATGGGTGAATCGGATGCCCATATGGCTGATCAGACCCGCCTTACCGCTACTTGGCTGGCTCGGCAGGCGCAAAACCAATCGCTACATTCTGATTATCGAGAACCTTGGCGGCTACCGCGTAGGCGATCAAGTGGCCGGATGTTCCATTGAAGACGCCAAAGTGGCATTGAAGGCCATGGCACGAATGCATGCGCAGTTCTGGAATAGTGGCGAACTCACCACACTGCCGTGGCTGGTACCCATCGAGCTTATACCCAAACCAATTCACATGATGTTTCTGAAAACGTTGAATGACTTCAAGATACACCATGAGGGCTGGCTGACTAACGACCACATAACGGTGCTGAATTGGTTAAAATTACATTTCATCGATCTGGTCAAACATATTTCATTGCGTCCACACACACTGTTGCATGGCGACTTCCGACTGGACAACCTGTGTTTCGATGACACCAGAGGCGAAATCATTCTCTTCGACTGGCAGACCCTTGGCACAGGACCAATCGGAAGCGACCTGGCTTATTTTCTCAGTTCATCCATGAGTATCGATACGAATCAAAATACGATGGCCGAACTCATAGAGTATTATCGACATCAGCTCGCCGACAACGATGTGTCAATAACCCCGGAAGCGTTGCAGTGGGAATATGAAACCGGCCTTTTGACCGTATTGCACCGTACCGTGCCAGCTCAGTTTCAGAATATTCTCGATTTTGGCGATGGCCGTGGCAACGATCTTATCGATACCTGGATCCAGCGGGTTTTCAGCAAGCTCAGTCATGTGGATCCGAACCGGCTGTTAGAAAAAATACCCCGGAGTTAGGCCGGAGTGTTACGAATGTCCAACGTCAGCTTTGCTCCTCACCAAACGCGAACCCATACACGGTTCTGGAAATCGGCACAGAGGACCAGTGTTGGACTTGCAGCTATAAAATGTGTTCAATTCAGGATGTCTCGCAACTAATGCATTTTAATCGGCAACCCAAATATGGCTAATGATCGACTCGTTCCTTTCTCCAGCAAATTTGCCTTCGGTGTTGGTCAATTCGGAGAGGGACTCAAGAATACAGGATTTAGCCTTTTCATCCTGTTTTACTATAACCAGGTACTGGGCTTATCCGGCACCTATGCTGGCGCGGCGCTGTTTATCGCTCTTTTATTCGACGCAGTAACAGACCCACTGGCAGGCTCACTATCTGACAATTTCAAGTCCAAATGGGGCCGACGGCATCCATTTATGTACGCCTCGGCAATTCCGTTAGCACTTGCCTTTATCGGGCTCTTTTCGCCACCTGAGGGTATGTCGGAACTGCAGTTGTTTGCCTGGCTTACCATTTTCGCTGTCCTCACCCGTGGTGCCATGACACTTTATCATGTCCCCCATCTCGCCCTGGGTGCCGAGATGACCGAGAACTTTCACGAACGTACCCGGATAGTTGGCTATCGGCAGTTTTTCGGCACCTTCGGTGCAGCAGCCGCCTCTATTATCGGACTGGGATACTTTTTCTCTGACGCCAATGGCGGGCGGCTCGCGGTGGACAATTATACGCCCTACGCGATATCCCTTGGGGTGCTCATGGTGATAACCATCTGGTACTCGGCCTGGGGAACTCAGAAAGAAATTCCTCACCTGTCAGTACCGACTCCCAAACCCAAACGCAATGTCATGGTTCAGCTGGGACTCGAAATGGCCGAGGCGTTTAAGAACACGTCGTTCCGATGGTTGTTTTTCGGCGTGTTAATCGTATTCATTATGGCAGGCGTCAATGGAGCGCTCGACCTTTATATGTTCCAGTATTTCTGGGAAATGACGGGCCATCAGATGTTGTATCTTCAGGTTGCCCAGGTGGTCGGGCTTATGCTGGGTGTTTTTCTAACCGCATCCTTGCACAAGTTCACCAGCAAACGTTTCGGTGTACTCATGGGAACGGGGGCGTGGGCTTTGTTTCAGTTACTTCCCGTTATACTACGGTTGCTGGAATGGTTTCCCGCCAACGGAACACTTGCACTGGTTTCCACACTGGTCGCGATGAAATTTGCACAGGGCTTGTTGCTGCAGCAAGCCTTTGTGTCGTTCGGTTCCATGATGGCCGACGTCGCTGATGAACATGAATATGTCTTCGGCACACGCCAGGAAGGCATCTTCTTTGGCGCGATTTCATTTTCAGGCAAAGCCACATCCGGGTTCGGCAATTTTATCGGTGGTATCGGGTTGGACCTCATTCGCTGGCCAACCGGTACAGAGATAAAAACTGCCGCAGACGTACCACCGGAAACGCTTGTCAATCTGGGCCTTCTTTACGGCCCCATTGTCGCGGCGTTCTCCATCGTGTCAATCTGGTGTTATTCGCACTATGATCTTACGCGCGAAAAACACACCCATATCCTCGACGAATTGCGATTACGACGTCTTCGAGCCACACCACCGGATACTGGATCACCGTCCTAGCGGCTTCCAGCCATCGAACGATTGCCCGACGAGCGACTACCCGACGAGCGATTTCGATTGCGGCCCTTACTCTGGTCCCGGCCATGACCTGGTTTGCGAGACTGGAAGCGGGCCTGGCCACCGCCCGGCTTTCGATTGGCAGGCGCTTGCCTGATAACGGCGGTGGGTTCAAAACCGTCAATAACGTTCCTGGGTAAGTCCCGTTGAAGCAGACGTTCGATATCCCGAAGCATTTTTGACTCATCCGCACTGACCAGGGAAACCGCTTCACCTTCGTTACCGGCCCGACCGGTACGGCCAATGCGGTGAACATAGTCCTCAGGGGCATGAGGCAGATCAAAATTCACCACATGCGGCAAGTGATCGATATCGAGCCCGCGAGCAGCGATATCTGTGGCGACCAGAACCCTGATCGCGCCGCGTTTGAAATCGGCCAGCGCACGGGTACGAGCACCCTGGCTTTTATTGCCGTGGATGGCAACAGATTTGAGGCCGTCCTGGCCAAGCTGCTTTGCAAGCTTGTCGGCACCATGCTTGGTTCTGGCAAACACCAGTACCTGTTGCCAATTCTCGGCACCGATAACATAGGCCAGCAGTTCGCGCTTGCGAGCCTTGTCGACGGGATACACCACTTGTGCCACAAGCTCAGGGGCCGAATTACTGCGCTCAGCTTCAACCAGGGCCGGCGAGTCCAGCATCGAGTTGGCCAGCTGTTTTATTTCTTTGGAGACAGTGGCTGAAAACAGCAAGTTTTGACGTTGACCGTTCTTTGGCATAAGCGCAATGACCTTGCGCACGTCATTAATGAAACCCATGTCCAGCATTCTGTCGGCTTCATCCAGAACCAGAATCTCTACATTCGACAAATCTACTGTGCGTCGATTGACGTGATCGAGCAAACGACCCGGTGTGGCCACCAATATATCAACGCCTTTACGCAGCCGGTCAATCTGCGGATTAATATTGACACCGCCGAAGATCACGGCTGACTTTTGATTAAGGTATTTACCATAGGTCTGTACACTGTCAGACACCTGCGCGGCCAATTCCCGCGTTGGCGTCAGAATCAAGGCACGCACGGGGCGCGATCCCTTTTTATTAGCGGGAGACGTATGCAGACGCTGTAACAAGGGGAGGGTAAACCCCGCTGTTTTGCCGGTTCCCGTTTGAGCACCGGCCAGAATGTCTCGCCCTTCCAGAGTCAGGGGAATAGTTTTGCTTTGTATGGGTGTAGGCTCGGTATAGCCCTGTTCCGTTACTGCCCGAACGAGTTCGGGTAATAGACCTAATGAATCGAATGACATGAAATGTAATGCTCCAAAGAAAGCCAGCCCCGATAATTGTCAGGGAAATAGCTTTATGTATGTGTTGTGTCGAGGCTATCCGGAAAGGGGGTTACCGCGAAGGACGGGCCTTACAGGCCAGCGTGAGCGCATTGTACCTGAAGTTGAACGTGTTAACAGGATTATTTTGGTGTAGCGCTACGCCTCAGCCCCGGTTTATAGCCAAAAATGGCCGATGTGCTTTTACAGGTCCTTGTTGGGGTTGATCAGATACTTCTCACCCGTTGCCTGTCTACCATATGTGGCAATAGCGTCGGCACTCAATGCTTCGGCAAGCGAGACGACCTTGGTATAGTGACTGGCGAACGTGGTCTTGATCTCCCTGGCCACTCTCTGCCTCAGCTCGTCGGTTTTTTCAGGTCCTGTTTTTTCTAGAAACGGGGGTAACAACCAGCCTCCCAGCCCCCAATGCATACCATAGTTCCGGTGCAGTATTGTCGGAGATCGATCCAGACCACCATAAATGTAAACCTGTTTATGGACTGTAGAGCCATACCGGCTGAATTCTTTCATATTCCGCGTCGCGGCTCTCTCCATGCAGGTAAGAATCTGACTCGCAAGGTTACCACCTCCGGTGGCATCGAATCCCAGTGTCGCGCCCGTTTCTACCAAAGCGTCCGTCAGATCGTCCATAAAAGCAGGGTCACTCGCATTACAAACATATTTGGCACCCAGTTGCCTGAGCAGATCTACCTGGTCCTGGCGCCGAACGATATTCACAAGCGGGATTCCGTCGTCGTTGCACACTTTGATCAACATCTGACCCAGGTTGGAGGCCGCCGCTGTGTGAACCAGCCCTGTGTGCCCCTCCATCTTCATGGTTTCCACCATACCCAAAACGGTTAGCGGATTGACAAAGCATGATGCGCCTTCCTCGGGCGTCGTTCCTTCCTGCAAAACCAGACACTGGTCTGCCCGGCTGACCCGATACTGCGAATACATACCGCCGCCAATCACTGCCACTGTTTTACCCATCAACGCCTGAGCCTTGTCCGCGGCCCCTGCCTTGATCACGACACCTGCACCTTCGTTCCCGGCCGGCAGCGGTTGGTCTACTCTCGCGGCAACACTTTCCATCAACTCGTCAGGAATTTTTGCAGTTACGACAGGCCGATTGGCTGTACCGCTTACCTGCACGGTATCCTTATCCGCGGGTCCGAACATCAACCCCAGGTCCGATGGATTGATCGGTGCCGCTTCCACGCGAATGAGCACCTGATCTTCTCCTGGTTCCGATATCGGGACTTCTTCAAGCGACATTTGAAGTGTTCCATCCTTCCTGACCAGCGACTGCATCTGAAGTGATTTGTCTGTATTTGACTCGGCCATCTCTATCTCCGGGGCATAATATCAACGACGTAAAACATACTACGATTTTGTCCACTTTGCATGCGACCAGTGCGGATTTGAGCACACGGCCAGAATTTGCGATATATTTATTACACATGCTACCTGACCTATATGATGCACGGTTGGGCGACACTTTCCATCGACGCACCAGGACACGGTGATCGGATTTCCAGAAAGGAGGCGCAAAGACTCCAGGAAGAAGTGGGCACAGGTGTCCGGGGTGAATCAAATGCGTCCACCTCGATATGCCTGACTGGGAATCTGAAGCATGGGAGGCATTTTACCGTCGGCATATAACCGGTTAATGAACATCAAGTATTCTTTCCACCAGCAACCCTGGACGTTGCTCGTAAATTATATCTCACACACGAGGCGCCGGGCCGCCAAATCATGATTGAAATTGATCGATCTGGTCTCATAATGGATAGATACAGACGAATCACATTGGGTTACGGGTAGTGTTATGACCAAGGCAGTTCATGCGATCATCACCGGCCGCGTACAAGGGGTATTCTACCGCGCCTGGACCGAAACAGAGGCAAAAAAGCACCAGCTACGGGGATGGGTCCGAAATCGCCGTGATGACTCAGTGGAAGCCGTCTTTGCGGGTAAGGATGCCGACGTGGACGACATGATTGATGCATGCCGCGAAGGGCCCCCGTCCGCCCAGGTGACGGACATCAAGGTGGACGAAGCAGATACAGCCGACATTCCCGATTCCTTTGAGGTTCGTCCTGGCGCGTAAGCGGGACAATAAAGTCCCTTTCGCATTCATCCAGATAACGGAGACGCCAATGAATAACGACGATGAACTGATAATCGAACAAATCGAAATAGGCCCGATGCAAAATTTCGCCTACATTGTAGGCTCCCGTAGCACCCGCGAAGTTGCCATTGTGGACCCTGCCTGGGATATTGAATCGCTGATGAATCTGCTGACCGAAAAAGATTACAAATTGGTCGCGGCCCTGGTCACTCATTATCATCCCGATCATATCGGCGGGTCTTTCAGTGGTCACGGCATTGAAGGCCTGTCAGAACTCCAGGCCGTCAACCCGGTCAAGATTTACACTCACAAAACCGAGGCCGATGGCGTCAAAAAGGTAGCGGGCCTGTCGGACAGTGACCTGATGCGGGTCGATTCAGGAGATACACTGAAGATTGGCGATATCGAAGTGGAGTTTCTGCACACGCCCGGCCACACACCCGGCTCCCAGTGCTTCAAGATTAAAAACACGCTGGTCTCCGGCGACACGCTGTTCATAAATGGTTGCGGACGTGTGGATCTGCCTGGCAGCGACACGGAGGCCATGTTTAACAGCCTGCAGAAATTGATTGAATTACCTGATGATACGATCCTGTTGCCGGGTCACAATTACGGCAACGTACCTAACGCCAGCATGGCGGATACGAAGGCGCAAAACGCCTATCTGAGAATCGATGACCTGGAAACATGGAGGCGTTTGATGGGATAGCGCCGTCAATCAAGCAGGCGCTCAATTTCCGGCAGCATTCGCTTTACACACTCCCTTCCCTCATCAATGGCTTCTCCGGCGCGATAGAGTTCAAGCAAACCGATATTAGATAGTTTCGGTGCCAGTAAAATGTCCGGCGGGTCCCCGGCCATCCGGCTTCGAGTGATTCTGTCCTGCGTAATGTTGATGGCACCGGCGATGGAATTGATCAAACTCGGGGCTTGCTCGTTTTCGTCGGCACCTGAAAACAGGGAGCCCGTATATTCGCGGGCAAAGCTCGATATCCGGCCGGTGATACCGCTACGATTGTCTGATTGCTTTTTATGGGTGGTCTCAAAATGTTTACCGACGATATCGCCGTTCAAATTGACGGCAATAATAAAATTAGCGCCCATGGCGCGACACAGGGATACAGGAACAGGGTTCACCAGACCGCCATCCATCAACCACTTGCCTTGATGTTTCTTCGGCGGGAACAGACCGGGCAAGGCCATGGATGTCCACACTGCCATCTTGAGCGGGCCTTCCGTCATCCAGACTTCCCGCGCCGTGTACAGGTCTGTAGCAAGGGTCCCGTAGATCAACTCACGATCTTCGATCACTTCCCCTTCGACAGCAACGTATGTATCCAGAAAGTCGTTGAACCTTTCCAGATCAACAAACCCTGTAAGCCCGGCGTCGATGTCAAGGAACCGTGCCGCTTGCAACCGGGTTATCTTCCTCGCCCAGTCTTCCAAAGCTTCCAGGCGACCTGTCACCAGGGACGCGCCGATCATTGCACCTACCGATGCGCCACAAACAACATCCGGTACGACCCCATGGGCGGCCAGTTCATTGATTATGCCTATATGAGAGAATCCGCGGGAAGATCCACTACCGAGAGCCAGACCAATTCTTAATTCGGAGCGATCATTCATCGACAGCAACTTTCACTACGTTTCACATCCACGTGCCTGTATCCTTTGCAGTCAGTCGTTACAAACCGGATTTGGCGCCTTGACCAAATCGTCGGCTATGGCTTTTCCGGTTTCCAGGTTTTGGTATCGAATCTCCCCGGTTACGACATTGAACAAACTTGATTATTACGTACCAGCCATGATACCAAATCACTGGGCTAAACCAACCGAAGCGATATTATGACGGAATCCTCAATTGTACGTGTATCTCCGGAAGGAGATCTGGACATCCTGTCCAAGGCAGAAATTGCCAATCTTCTTGACACCAGCCAGAGCGGTTTGTATCGCATTTTTCGCAAATGTGCCCTCGCTGTTTTAAATTGTGGTACTTCAATCGACGATGCCCGGGAGCTGATGGACCGCTACGCCAATTTTGATATCAGAGTACTTGAAGAGGAACGTGGCATTCGGCTGGAATTGATCAATCCACCGAATGGTGCATTTGTGGATGGCAAAATGATCAAGGGCATCAAGGAACATCTGTTTGCCGTGCTGCGGGATATCGTTTATGTCAGCAACGAGATTTCCGGCAATCCCAATTTCGATGTGACCACGCCTCACGGTATCACCAATGCGGTATTTCATATCCTGCGTAACGCAGGGGTACTCAAGGCTCGCACACCCCCTAACCTGGTCGTATGCTGGGGGGGCCATGCGATCAACCGTCACGAATATGACTATACCAAGGAAGTCGGGTATCACATGGGTCTTCGGGGGCTCGATATCTGCACAGGTTGTGGACCCGGGGCCATGAAAGGACCCATGAAAGGCGCGACTATTGGTCATGCCAAACAGCGAATTCGGGACGGGCGCTATCTGGGTGTGTCCGAACCGGAAATTATTGCGGCCGAGCCTCCTAATCCCATCGTCAACGAGTTGGTCATACTGCCCGATATCGAAAAGCGTCTTGAGGCATTTATACGCATGGGCCATGGTATTGTCGTATTTCCGGGCGGCGTCGGCACCCTGGAAGAAATACTCTATTTGTTGGGCATCCTGCTGCATCCTGACAACCAGAAGATGCCGTTCCCGTTAATACTCTCGAGCCCTGCTTCGAGTAGCAATTATTTCACATTGATTGACGAGTTTATCGCCGCAACATTGGGCGAAGAAGCGCGCAAACATTATGAAATTATTATCGACGACCCGGAAGCAGTCGCGACCAGCATGCATAAACGTATTCGCCAGGTCAGAAAATTTCGCAAGGCGAGAGGTGATGCCTATTTTTTCAACTGGCTCCTGACTATCGATCCCGAATTCCAGCGGCCCTTTGAACCTACACACGAAAACATGCGCCAACTCTATCTGCATAAAGATCAGGAACCCTTTATGCTGGCCGCCAATCTACGTCGCGCTTTTTCCGGCATTGTTGCCGGTAATGTTAAAGACGACGGTATCCGGGCGGTCGAAAAAAAGGGGCACTTTGAGCTGTCCGGCGATAAACACATCATGCAACACCTCGATGACCTGTTCCGTGCCTTCATAGCCGAGAATCGTATGAAGCTGCCAGGGAAAGATTATACGCCCTGCTATCGTCTTGTATCCTGACCGCGAGGATTGCGCTTGTGTATGACATAATTGTAGTGGGTGCCGGCAGTGCCGGTTCTGTTGTTGCTGCCAGGACATCTGAAGACCCGAACAAGAGCGTATTGTTAATCGAAGCTGGTCCCGACTATTCCGATGCCACGCAAACCCCATTCGATCTGATAAACAGCCACAACAACTCATACGTGGATCATGATTGGGGGTTTGAATACGAGCCGACACCGGGCCGGCAAACCCGATTCCCGAGGGGACGAGTTACCGGCGGGTCAAGTGCCGTTAATACGACCATAGCGTTGCGGGGCATGCCTGAAGATTATGACGAATGGGCAGAAGCCGGTAATCCCGCCTGGCGCTGGGAGAACGTTCTGCCGGCCTTCAATCGACTCGAACGCGATCTGGATTTTGGCACCGAGGCATATCACGGCGACGCGGGGCCTATCACAATTCGTCGCTATCCGGAGCAGGAACTGCTGTCTCAACATCGGGGTTTTCTGGATTCAGCGAATGAACTCGGTTACCCGACATGCCCCGATGCCAATGCGCCTCAAAGCCAGGGCGCGGGGCCTCAGCCCATGAATAAACTTGGCAGACTTCGGGTGTCCTGTGCGGTTGGATACCTTGCCCCGGCCCGTATTCGTCCGAACCTCGATATTCGCCCGGAGACATACGTCAGACGCCTTATCATTGAAGACGGCCGGTGCAGCGGCGTTGAAGTCCAGAGCGCAGATGGTACCACTTCCCGGGTATCAGCCAGGCTCGTCGTGCTTGGCGCCGGCGCGATCATGTCTCCAAAAATTTTGATGCATTCCGGAATCGGACCTCGCGCCCAACTTGAATCGTTTGGTATCGATGTTATTCGCGACGTTCCCGGTGTCGGCCGGAACCTTTCCGATCATCCTGCGCTCTCCGTCGTCTGCACCGTAAAAGATCCGTCCATCGTCGACTTCGATCAACCATTGATCCAGACCATTTTGCGCTATACGGCCAAAGGTTCCGATAAACGCAATGACTTGCAAATCGAACAAATCAGTTTCGCCGGGAAGCCGGATGGTCCACCAATGTTTGCCATCGCCGCCGTGCTCGAATATCAGTTCGGGCGAGGACAATTAACACTAAGGTCGGCGGACCCGGCCGATAACCCCGTCATTGAGAACCGGTTTTGCGAAGACGATCGCGACGTTGAGCGCCTGGTTAGCTGCTTCAAGGACACGTTGGCCTTTACCCGTCGAGGACCATTGGCAGACATGATCGAATCGGTAACATTCCCGGATCCGACACGGCCGCTCGATGATAACGACATCGCCAATCTCTGTCGGCGCTATGCAGGCAGCGGCTATCACCCCTGCGGCACGGCAAAAATGGGGCCTGTCAGCGACAAGATGGCAGTAGTTGATGAATCTGGTTGCTGTCATGCCGTGGATAACCTGGTGATTGCCGATGCCTCCATCATGCCAGGCGTGCCGCGAGCCAATACCAACTTGACGTGTATCATGATTGGGGAAATGATTGGAGAATGGCTAAGAACCCATCCGGGTTATTACGGACTTTAGAATGTCGGGAGCGACAAACCATGACAGATTTGGTCATTCGCAACGCACATATCCTCGACGGCAGCGGGGGCCCGGCCTTTGTCTCGGATATTGAAGTGGAAGACGGACGGATCAAGTCTGTGGGGACAGCCGGCAGCGGTAAACGGGAAATCGATGCCTCGGGCGCTTACTTGTCACCCGGGTTTATCGACACCCACGCCCACGATGACGGTGCTTTCATTCGTCACCCCGGGATGGAATTCAAGCTTGCCCAGGGCGTCACCAGCGTCGTCAGCGGCAATTGCGGTTTCAGCGCGGTGCCCGCCAGTCCGGGGCAGGATTCAGCCAGCGCAAGTGGCGGTATTCTTGCCGGTCTTCGGGGAGACTTTACGGATCTGAACGGCTACTTTTCGGCGGTGATGGACCGCAAACCTGCCATCAATAACATGATGCTGGTGGGCCATAATACGGTTCGGGCCACCGTTATGGGTATGGAACGCCGGGAGCCCACGGCGGCGGAACTCGCTTCCATGCAAGCTCTGGTCGAACAGGCCATGGAGCAGGGCGCTTGCGGCTTTTCCACCGGTCTCATCTATCGACCGGGACGCTGGAGCCAGACCGAAGAAGTCATCGAACTGGCAAAAAAAGCCAAACCCTGGGACGCGTTGTATACAACACACATGCGCAATGAGGGCGACAAGTTGCTTGAGGCCGTGGAAGAGTCACTGCAGATCGGCCGGGAAAGTGAAGTGCACCTCCACATTTCACACCACAAGGCTGCCGGCAAACCGAACTGGGGCAAGGTCAGGGACTCACTGGCCCGTGTGGACGAGGCCCTGGCAGCGGGCCAAAAGGTCTCCCTGGATGTTTACCCTTATACAGCCGGCAGTGGCCGTATGATCGAATATTTTAATCTCGACAATATCAGCCGTGAATTTGCCCAAGTGATTCGAATCGCCAGCTGTGCCGCCTTTCCTGAGTTTGAAGGCCGCATGCTGACAGACATTGCTACTGAGAAAGATATGGATATCACAGAACTTGTACGCATGATTCTCACCGCACCGAAAGGCGATCGCACCCTGTGTATCCACTTTATTATCGATGAAGCGGACATAGAGACCAACCTCGGCTACCGGGACATGATGGTTGGGTCTGATGGCATTCCCGATTTACGGGGCACACCTCACCCAAGGCTTTTCGGCACCTTTCCGAGAGTGTTGGGGAAATATGTAAGGGAGCGCAATACGCTGTCACTCGAGGAAGCGGTGCGGCGAATGACGTCTCTGTCGGCAGAGACGTTTGGCATGACCGGTCGCGGTAAAATTGAAGAGGGCTATTGGGCAGATCTGGTCCTCTTCGATCCGGTCAATATTATCGATACCGCAACCTATGACAATCCCAAACAGGAACCCGTTGGTATACAACTCGTCGTGGTTAATGGCGAAATTGCCTATAATGAGGGGGCACACACGGCTGCCGGAAGTGGCAGGATGTTACGCTATCGGCGCTCCGCATGGGGCGATGAGGTCTGACCATGAATCGAACATTACTCACCGCAGCTTTTCTGGCCGCCGGGTTGATGATGAGCTCACTGCCGGTTGCGGCAGACAATTTTCCGAAACTGGAATCTGAAGCCAGAGAGATAGTCAGGCGCTTCGCCGGTGAGTTAAAACCGGAACTCAAGCATGCAATAGCGGAAGGCGGTCCTGTCAATGCCATCGAGGTATGTTCAAAGCGCGCACCGGAGATTGCCGGACGGCTGAATCGGGAAACCAACTGGACCGTCACACGCGTCAGCCTCAAACCACGGAACCGGGAAACGGGTACACCGGATGCCTGGGAGAAGGAGGTTCTCGAATCTTTCGATCGACGCCAATCGGCAGGTGAATCTCCAACAGATCTGGAACATGCCCAAGTGACCGAAGGAAACTTCCGGTATATGAAAGCCCAGGGTGTCGAACCTTTGTGTCTCACGTGTCACGGAAAGACTCTGGCGCCTTCAGTACAAGAGGCCCTCCAGACGAACTATCCTGAGGACATGGCAACGGGTTATTCACCCGGCGAAATACGAGGCGCGTTCAGTCTGAAAGCACGCCTGAAGTGACATCCTGGTCATTAGGCAAGGTCCTGCGCACGACGATATCGGTGTCATGCCCCATAAGTTCGATGACGTTCGTTAACCTCGAATCAGTTCCTGTAGATCTCCATCTTCCTTCATCTTGTCGATAAATTCCTGCTCGTAAGCCATCTCCGGGTTACTGCGAACCTTCTCATCTATTCTGTGCGCATCTTCGCCAACCAAAATGCGCCACTTTTCCTTTCTGACACCGTCAAGAATAATATTGGCCGCTTCCGAGGCACTTAAAGGCGCGTTGTCTTTAAAATCCAATGCTCGTTGGTGCATGGCTTCGCGAATCTGATCATCATTCATGTTCATGATCTCTTCAGCCATTGGCGAATACATTCTCATCATACGTTCGCGTACGCCACGGACATCTTCATCGGACATATCCAGCGCTGCCGGTTTACCAAGTACCTTCCCTGAATTTATCGCTATGGACGTTCCAATGTGTCCAGGCATCACCACCGACACATTGACAGGTGGTGCGTTTATCCGGAAGTCGGTGATCAGGGCCTCTGAAAATCCTTTGACGGCAAACTTGGCGGCACTATAGGCAGTGTGTGGAATCTGCGGACCGAGAGACGCCCAAAAACCGTTAACGCTACTGGTATTGATCAAATGGCCTTCATTACTGGCAACCAACATTGGAACGAAGGCGCGACAGCAATAATAGACACCGAACCAGCAAACACCGAACGTTTTGTCCCAATCTTCCCGACCCTCTTCCAGGAAACTACCTCCACCACCGATACCGGCATTATTGAAAAGCAAATTTATGGCATCGCCATGTTCGCGTATAACTTCATCGCGGAAACGGAGCACATCGTCTTCTACAGATACGTCACACAGGTGAGTAGTGACCCGCGTGCCAGCAGGTGCCTCCTCGTCACACAAGGCCCTGGTTTCTGCCATGTTTTCATCTGACACATCGCACATAGCGACATGGCAACCTTCGGCGCTCAATTGTCTGGCCAGTTCGCGCCCCATACCGGTTCCGCCGCCGGTTACAACCGCTATCTTTCCTGTGAAATCTTTCATAGTTACCCCGTTTGATCCTCGTTGTTCCCGCCAGTGGGCGCTAATGTATCACCTTCGGCACCATTGGTGCCGACCACAGCCTGGCCCTGAAATTTCGGCTTTGCCAGCCATAATGCTACCGCCAGCGCTATAAAAGGTATACTGACGATCGCTCCCGCAAGCAGCCCGCCAGATTGCGCACTGGTAGCTGTCCACACGAACATGCCGATGGCAACCTGAACCACATACAGCGAAGCCCAGGGCCACATCCACGGGCGCATCCTGTAAAAGCCCCAGGCGCCGGCGCCATAAATCGCCCAGTGTAGCGGGGCAGTTGCCTTCGCCGCCCAGCCTGTAAGGACAATACCGAACCAGACCTCCTGGTCTTGCGCCACCGGCTTAACAAACAAATCGAACGGCAAATAGATGAACGTCATATAGAGACAGAACACCATCAGCGCATTTATCCAGACGGGCCGGCCCGCGAACAGTTTTCGCAACGTTTCCTTGACACGTTCCATCACCATTCCTCGCAATACATTTCACCAATAATCATCCAGTATACCCAGCCTGCTTGAATAATTGAAAAGCGGCCTCACAAACGTGTACAACAGCAAATACGAAGGAGACAGGAATGAACAACCTGGCCAAATATGGATTGGTGGCCATCATCGCCTTTTTTTTGGGAGGCGGCGTGGTCTGGTATTTTGCCGAACAACCTGAACCTGATCCCGTTTTCTGGGAACGTGAGATTTTTGACGATATGTTCGACGACGATTTCTTTCGTCGCTCCCGTGATCCTTTCCAGGAAATGGAACGACTCCAGGATGAAATAAGCAAGCGTTTCGACAGGAATCGTTCGCGATTCGAATCAATGTTCGATGACTGGTTCAGCAGGCAATTCGGTGACTTCCCACCCAACTCTATCGCTTTGAAAGAAGACGATGAACACTTTTATTATGAATTGGAAATTGGGGAAAATGATGTCGCCAATATCGACGTCGAAATCGAAAACAAGATGATCGAAATCAACGCGACCACACAGTCGTCCAGCAACTCCGGCGAACGCTCATACGCCGAGATCAACCAGCGATTCCCCTTGCCCCCGGGAGTCGACCCTGCCAGCATTGAAGTCACCCACGAGAACCAAAAAATCGTCATCAGCCTGCGAAAAAAGGTTACGCGTCCATAAAGCTTTTGAGCTGCTCCGATCGGGCGGGATGTCGAAGTTTCCGGAGCGCCTTGGCTTCTATCTGGCGGATGCGCTCGCGCGTGACAGAAAACTGCCGGCCTACTTCTTCCAGCGTATGGTCGGTATTCATATCGATACCGAACCGCATGCGGAGCACCTTGGCTTCCCTGTCAGTCAGTGCCGTCAGCACATTGGTTGTGGTCTGGCGCAAGCCTTCATCCGTCGCGTGATCCATTGGAGATTCAGCCGATGTATCGCTGACCAGATTCCACATGGTGGAGTCATCATCATCTCCAACCGGCGTTTCAAGCGAAATGGGTTGTTTGGCAACATCGAGAGCTTTGAGTACCTTATCTTCCGGCAACTCCATTTTCTCGCCAAGTTCCTCGATCGTGGGCGCTCGACCCAGTTCTTGAACAAGCTGGCGGGTAAGTCGATTAAGTTTGTTCACGGTTTCCATCATGTGAACAGGCACGCGAATGGTTCGCGCCAGGTCTGATATGGATCGCGTAATCGCCTGGCGAATCCACCAGGTTGCGTAAGTTGAGAACTTGAAGCCGCGACGATATTCGAATTTGTCGACCGCTTTCATCAAACCAATATTGCCTTCCTGGATAAGATCAAGGAAATGCAGTCCTCGGTTGGTGTACTTCTTGGCAATGGAAATAACAAGGCGTAAGTTCGCCTCGATCATGTCCTTCTTGGCAGCCCGGGTCTTGCCGATTGCACGAAAGAGGTGACGATTGATTTGCTTGATTTCCTTGACATCCAGTCCGGTTCTGTCAGAAATCTGTTTCATTATCTTGTGCGCGTGACGAATCGATACCCGGTATTTGGCCAGTTCCTCACTATACTCCCGACCCTCGGCGATCAACTCATCGACCCAGTCCACATTGGTTTCGTTGTCCTCAAAACGCTTGAGGAACTCTTCCTTGGGCATGTGCGCCTTCTCGACACAGAGTTCGCGTATCAGCTTTTCCTGCTTCCGGATCTTTTGCATATCTGACCGTATCAGGTCCACCAAAGGATCCATCTGTGCCGGAACAAGTTTCAGGGAAGAGAATATTTCGCCAACGTTATCAAGCGCCTGGTTGGACTTCTTATGGTGTCGGCCGTATTTGGCGATAACCTTCTGCGCCTTCTCGAACCGCTTTCTGATTTCCTTGAAACGTGCGTGGGCCAGCGCCGCGTCCGGGCCCTTGGTTGGCTCATTCTCGTCAGCTTTATAGTTGCCACTCGACTTGGCTTCGGCGACCTCGGACATGTCGGGTATGCTGTCTTCCGGGTCCAGAAACCCACTGATGATGGCGCTGACTTCGCCTTCCTCGGCCATCACCCGGTCGTACTCATTTAAAACCTGTTCGACGATACCGGGGTAGTGGGCCATGATCGCCATCGTATCGCGAATCCCCTCTTCAATCCGCTTGGCAATCTCGATTTCGCCCTGGCGGGTAAGCAGCGGCACGGTTCCCATTTCACGCATGTACATACGAACCGGGTCCATGGTCTTGCCGACCACCGAATCCATCGCCGCGAGGGCCGCCGCGTCGACGACTACTTCTTCGTCGTCGCTTTCCTCCTCGTCCTGGTATCCTTCTTCGCGTTCCGGGGTCTCCTCATAGACAGTGATCCCCATGTCCTCAAACATCTGGACGATGCTTTCGACTTCCTCGGTTTCCGCAATGTCGTCAGGAAGAGCGTCTGTTACCTGCTCGTAGGTGAGATAACCCTGTTTCTTTCCCTTCTCGATCAAGAACTTGATTCGGGCCTCTTCGGAGGACTCGTCCCCCAGCTCCTCATCATTCTCGATAATGGAGTCGCTGTCCGAGAGCGCCTCCATGCTGCTCAGATCTTCCGCCGTATTTTCAAGAGAATCGTCATCCAGAATGGAATCGAAATCTCCTTCGCGCGAGTGGCTGGTCATAGGGCGTGAACTCCGTTCGTTTTAAATAAATATGTGGCTGAGACGTCCGATAGTTCGGGAATTTAAGAAACCTCCTTATCTGGTCGGGTTATATAATGTTAGACACTATAAATTAAAGCCTTATCCCCCGATTATCTGTACATATCCATTTCCGGACCCTATAATAGCTTCGCCAGCGGTCTATCCAGGGCCTCTGGGACTTTGGCATGTATTATCATTATCGTTCTCCGGAATGTCCATAACTAATTCAAAGAATTGGAAAAATTGCCTGCCGCCCAGGTTACCGATTCGACCGTTTGTTCCCCTGAATCGAAGCTGAAATCCCTACAAACATCATGCCAATTGGCCCAAAAATAATTTAAAATTTTTTGCCGCGAACCGCAGTTTGGCTCAACAACTTTTCTTTCAGGAATTCAAAATCTTAGATTTGTTTCCTAAAAGTCAAGATCATTCCTCCTAAGGTTTCTCCATTTTTCACTCTTTCCTTTCAATCTGAATCTGGGTATATTACTTACCTCGCTAGCCAAAGCTGTATGTATATACAGTATTCTCTCCTCGGCAGGAAGGATGCAACATACAGCTTGGCTAGCCGAGACCAATACCGAACTCTCCCTACCCCAGCACCCGCTCCCAGCCGTACGAATCGTCACCGATGACATAAAAGTGTGGATTTAACAGGTCCTCGCCGGTGTTGTAACGCAGAGGACTAAACGACGTGTCCACAACGCGCCCGCCAGCGGCTTCCACGACCGCCTGAGCGGCCGCTGTGTCCCACTCCGAGGTGGGTGCCAGGCGGGGATAGAAGTCGGCCTGACCGTCTGCGATCAGACAAAACTTCAATGAGCTGCCCATGCTCTTTGTTTCCACCCGGCCAAACGTTGCCTCCAGGCGTGCCATGCAGGACTTCAAGGCGTCGCCGCCATGACGCCGGCTGGCGACCACTGTGAGAGGCTTGTCCTGTTTCAGGTGTGCCATCAGATTGCGGGCTCGCAGCTCTCGACGATGACCGCTTTCCTCGACAAATGCCGTACCGGATTCGCCTGCCGCTCCTCCCTGAAACCCGGCATACAGCACATCCTTGACCGGGACAAAGACGACTCCCAGCACGGGTCTATTGTTGTCGACCAGAGCCACATTGACTGTAAATTCACCATTGCGGCTGACGAATTCCTTCGTCCCGTCAAGAGGGTCGACCAAAAAATAGCGCTGCCAGTCTTTCCGTACGGACCAGGGAATATCATCGGATTCCTCAGATAGTACCGGTATATCCGACGCCAGTTTCTCAAGGCCGGCAACGATGACACGGTGGGCGGCGGTATCAGCAGCCGTCAAGGGTGAGTCGTCGGCCTTGGTTTCAACGTCAAAATCCGTTCCTTCATAAACTTCAATGATAGCCGCGCCAGCGTCGCGACAAATCGAAGCAACGCCATCAAGTAATGTTTGCATTGGGTAATCGACTCTTGCCAAAAGGTCCATTGAACACTAACTTGCCCTCCTGAATAAAGCCATTACCGGACAGCGCTGTGGTGGAGGTTTTTTGGATGGAGAAAGTAAGGCTCGACAAGTGGCTATGGGCCGCACGGTTTTTCAGAACTCGCGCCAAGGCCAAGGAAGCGATTGAAGGTGGCAAGATCAACATTCGCGGAGGCAAGGGCAAACCTGCCAAGGAGGTACAGCTGGACGACCAGTTGATAATTCGTCAAGGTTGGGATGAAAAAACCGTGATTGTCAAAGGGCTCTCCGATCAACGACGGGGGGCATCGGAGGCGCAACGGCTATATGAGGAAACACCGGAAAGCGTGGCCAGGCGCACTCTCGAGGCTGAACGGCGAAAAGCAGCCGGACTGCAGGTATCTTCCTCGGGTCGTCCAGATAAAAAGAAACGGCGCCAGATTCACCAGTTTCGCGAGAAAAATCTGCGCTGACAGCAGTTCCGATTTCAAGTACACGCCTTTATTTGGCATAATTCGCCTTTACTTTTCCGTGCACCGGCACCCAAATCGGCGAAAAGCCACTTTATCATTGGTAATCGACGGCCGGTACTTAAACCGTTTACCTGACAGGAACAACATAATGCAAGCAATTGATGATGCTGATACCACCAATGTCTTTAACGATCTAAGCACAGCACATCTGGTGGAAATGGCACTCTGTAATGGAGAAGGGCAGCTGGCAAGCAACGGTGCAATTGTTACCTACACCGGCGAGCGAACTTCAAGACACCCGATGGATCGCTTTATTGTTGAAGAGCCCAGCACCGCGGATGCGATTGACTGGGGCTCTATCAATCAACCATTTGATCCGAACAAGTTCGATGCGCTATGGGAACGAGTTCGGGAATATCTTTCCGAACACGATAGCTATGTTGCGCGTCTTCATGTAGGTGCCGATCCCGACCATTACCTGCCCGTGGAAATGACCACAGAAACCGCCTGGCACAATCTTTTCGGTCAGGCGTTATTTATTGCTCCCAAGGTCTTTAATACCAAAGGGAAAGAAACCTGGCAGATCATGAATGCAGCCAATTTCATCTGCGACCCGCAACGAGACGGAACTTACAGTGACGGTGCAGTCATCATTAATTTCGCCCAGCGCAAGGTGTTGTTGGCTGGCATGAAATACGCGGGCGAAATGAAGAAATCCATGTTTTCCGTACAAAACTTCTTACTGCCCGAAAAGGATGTGCTGCCGATGCATTGTGCTGCCAATGCCGGGGAAGATGGCTCGGTCGCGCTGTTCTTCGGACTCTCGGGTACAGGCAAAACAACATTGTCAGCCGACCCTGATCGACGCCTGATCGGCGATGATGAACACGGCTGGGGTAAAGGCACAGTATTTAACCTGGAAGGCGGATGCTACGCCAAATGTGTTGACCTGACAGAAGAAAACGAACCGGTGATCTGGAATGCAATCAAGTTCGGCGCCATTATCGAAAATGTTGTCATTGATGAGACAACTCGTGTCGCTGACTATAGCGATGTGTCAATCACGGAAAATGGCAGGGCGTGTTATCCACGCGAACATATTGCCCTTCGAGTTGAAGAGAATCTTGCCGGTGAACCCGCATCGATAATTTTTCTGACTTGCGATGTGTCAGGCGTTCTGCCACCAGTTTCACTTCTGTCAAAACAGGCAGCCGCCTACCATTTCCTGAGCGGCTATACCGCCAAAGTCGGTTCCACTGAAGCCGGAGGTTCGGGTGGCATCGAATCGACATTTTCTACCTGCTTTGGCGCCCCTTTCTTCCCCAGACCCGCGGGCGTCTACGCCGACCTGTTAATGAAACGGATCGAGGAATTCGGCAGCAAGGTCTATCTGGTGAACACCGGTTGGACTGGCGGGCCCGCTGACCAGGGTGGAGAACGTTTTAGTATCCCCACGACTCGACGAATTATCAGTGCTATTCAGAATGGTGAGATAAATAATGCAGATACCAACCATCTGGACACATTGAACCTGACGATTCCGAAGGCGATACCGGGTGTGGACTCCTCGCTACTCAACCCCAGAAATACCTGGTCGGACAAGAGCGAATACGATCGAATGGCATCGAAACTGGCCGGGGAATTCACCGCGAACTTCGAACGGTTCGATGTTCCGGAAGAAATCGTCAATGCGGGTCCCAGACCCTGAAACTAGATTAAAGTTGCGCGAGCCATGAATGTCTCACTTAAACGATAAGCTGGCTGCCCTGGCGGACTCTGGCAAACGTGACTTGTTGACATTTAGCCGCGGTATTGAAAAAGAGTCCCTGCGGGTAGACCTGCAGGGAAAACTTGCTACTACACCTCATCCGCCTTTTTTGGGTTCCAAACTTACGCACCCGCTGATCACCACGGACTATTCAGAAGCACAGCTGGAACTGATCACACCGGTCAGTACGTCTGTATCCGAAATGATGTCAACCCTTAACGACATTCACAGGTTCGTCTATTCCGGGCTCCATGACGAGCTTCTCTGGTCGGCGAGCATGCCCTGTGTATTACAAGGCGATGAAAACGTCCCCATCGCGCAGTACGGGTCTTCAAATCTCGGCAAGCTTAAAACAACCTATCGTAATGGGCTTGGGCATAGATATGGTCGCTCAATGCAAACGATCAGCGCGGTCCATTACAACTTTTCATTTAGCGATACCTTTTGGAACCAGCTCGCGGGCATGGAAGGCAAGTCTGGCCAGGCGCCCGCGTATCGGTCCAAACGGTATTTCGATCTTATCCGTAACTTCAGACGTTTCTCATGGTTACTGATTTATCTCTTCGGGTCATCTCCTGCTGTCTGCGACACTTTTGTCAAGGGGCGGGTACACAATCTGGAAAAATTTGACGCGGGGAGCCTTTACACAAAAGGAGCCACATCGCTTCGCAATGGGGACCTTGGTTACCAGAGCGATACGCAGTCAAACCTCGTGGATATCTGCTTCAACAGTCTTTCAGACTATGTAAGCAGCCTTGTAGAAGCCATTTGTACCCCTTACGAGGAATATCGCAAACTCGGCGTTAAAAAAGATGGCGAATACCTGCAAATCAGCCCAAACATTCTTCAATCGGAAGCGGAGTTCTATTCAACGATAAGAGCAAAACGAAATACGCCCCGTGGAACGAACTTTCTCCAATTGTTGAACGATGAAGGAGTGGAATATATCGAAGTTAGACTACTCGATGTCGACCCCTACGTGCCTCATGGCATCTCGGAAAAAGAAATTAACTTTCTGGACGCATTTTTGTTGTTCTGTCTACTTGAAGACAGTCCCACGCACGACGATTCACTATGCAAATCCGTCAAGGACAACGTGATGAGAACCGTTTACCGCGGCAGAGACGGCAATACACTGCTGGACGATCAAAACAGCGAGCGGTCGATCAATGAATGGGGACAGGAGGTTATATCCGCCATGCAGCCTGTCGCAGACTTTATGGACACAATTCAAGGCGGTGATCGCCATAGTCGAAGTGTCAGCGAGCAACGCGACAAACTCATTAATCCAACTCTTACGCCCAGCGCCCGCATATTGGAAGATATGCAAAGTGAATCCATCCCTTTCTTCCGTTTTGCCATGAACAAGTCGCTGGAACACCAGCGTCATTTCCTCGAAGAGCCCATGTCAAAAGAGGAAATGGAATACTTTGATCGGCTGAGTGAACAATCGCGAGCCGAACAGACCGAAATCGAGCAGCGCGATTCATCCGATTTCGACCAATTCCTGAAGGAATTTCTGGCGGGCTACGAGTCGCTGCGGTAGCGAACACATGAATCATCTCGCACACTTCCATCTATCAGCACCGCAGGCTGATCTGATTGTCGGCAGTGTGCTTGGCGACTATGTAAAAGGCCGCCTTAGCGGCGATCGCCCGGCGAACCTGGATCTAGGCATCAGACTACACCGAGTTATCGATGGCTATACGGATCGGCACAGCATCGTTCGCAATAGCTGGCGTCGGTTCGATAAACCGTTCCAGCGGTATGGATCACTCATGACGGATATCATCTTCGATTACTTCCTGGCTAACGAATGGCAAACCTTCCATCAAGACCCTTTGTGTCACTTTCATGACAGCATCTTCTCCGTCCTGGATGACTATCAATCGTACCTGCCAGCAAACGCTCGTCGATGGTCGGAGCGCATGAAGTGTTCCCGCGCAATCACAGCTTACGACAAACCGGAATTCATACATCGATCATTTGTTCACCTGTCTGGCCGGCTTTCCCGCAACAATCCACTGGGGGACGGGTACGAACAATTTGAGACACATAAAGACGCTTTGCAAGCCGACTTCCACCGCTTTTATCCGGAAATGATCGATTTTGTCGTGAAATGGAAGCAGCACCACATTCACTTTCCCGGATAAACACTTTCAGGGATAATGGCACGTTACACAGGAGACCCGACCTCTTCATGAAGCTTCCCACATCGAGAACCTTGTTCCTGTTGGTGTTCCTCGGCGCCGTTACCTTTATGGGTATTGCTTTGTACATGGAACATGTCATGAATCTTCAGCCTTGCCCCATGTGTATCTTACAGCGAGCCATGATGATCGCGGCTGGCCTTGTTGCGCTTGTTGCTGTCATCCACAATCCACGGATAACAGGCATCAGGGTCTACGGGGGACTGATCTCCTTGAGCGCCATCATCGGCGCCACGATATCCATTCGACACCTTTGGCTGCAAAGCCTGCCAGCCGACCAGGTTCCGGCCTGCGGCCCGGACCTGGAATATTTGCTGGACGTTTTCCCCCTGACTGACGTAATAATGAAAATTCTGTCGGGAGACGGAACATGTGCGGAAGTCCTGTGGAGCCTGTTTGGGATCAGTATTCCTGGCTGGGCCTTAATCGGGTTCGCGGGTTTCCTGGCGCTTGGCGCAGCACTGATTTTTCGCCCCCCGGCTCCAGCAGCTAGAGGCTAGAAGCTGGTTAGGGTTACAATTGCGGCGCCAGATTCTACCGGCCAGAACCATGTTAACGTTGACCGACATCGCATTACGACGGGGCACGGAGCTGCTCCTGGAAGGCGTATCCTTTACGGTCCCTCATGGCCGAAAAGTCGGCGTGATCGGCGCCAACGGTACCGGCAAGACGAGCCTGTTCAAACTCATTCTGGGGGAGTTGGAAGCCGAACAGGGCAGCGTCGATTACCCTGCCGATATCCGTATGGCGCATCTCGCCCAGGAAGTGCCGGCCACCGAAGACACCGCCATCCGCTATGTTATCGGCGGCGATGCGCCGCTACTGGCCACCATGGACACTCTTGCGGACGCAGAAGCAAAGGGTGAATTCGGCAAGGTGGGTGAACTCCATGACAGCCTGGATACCATGGACGGCTATTCCGCCAACTCCCGCGCGGAACAGCTACTGGTTGGGCTGGGCTTCGAGGAAGCGGATTTTGGCCGCCCCCTGAAAGCCTTTTCAGGGGGCTGGCGTATTCGTTTAAACCTTGCGCGAACCTTGATGTGTCCCTCGGATCTTTTGTTGCTGGATGAGCCTACCAACCACCTGGATCTGGACGCTATCCTGTGGCTGTCGAACTGGATCAAGCATTACCAGGGCTCCATGCTGCTCATATCCCATGACCGTGAATTCCTGGATGAAACGGTCGAGGGAATCGCCTACTTCAATCAACAGCACATTGAAATGTTTACCGGCAACTATTCTCGCTTCGAACGCCTGAAGGCCGAGCGGCTCGCCGAACAGCAAGCCGCCCATGAAAAGCAACAACGTGAGATCGAGCACATGCAGGAATTTGTCCGCCGGTTTCGCTACAAAGCGACCAAGGCACGCCAGGCTCAAAGTCGGCTGAAGGCGCTCGAGCGCATGGAGCTGATCGCGCCGGCTCACATCGATTCGCCATTTCATTTTCAGATTCCGAAGGCGGACAAGACCTCCAATCCATTGTTGGTTCTTGACCGGGCAAGTCTTGGCTACGAACATCCGGTATTGTCGGATGTTCGCCTCAGCTTGCTGCCCGGCGACCGGATTGGCTTGTTGGGGCATAACGGGGCAGGCAAGTCGACGCTAGTAAAGAGCCTTCGTGGCGAGATTCCAATATTGGGCGGTCATCGTACTCCCGGCGCCAACCTCAAGATCGGTTATTTTTCGCAACACCAGGTAGATGAACTGGACCTGCAACGGTCGGCATACGATCACATCCACAAACTCGATACCCGTTCTACGGAACAACAGATCAGAACCTTTTTGGGCGGCTTTGACTTTCGCGGCGATAAAGTCATGGATCCTGTGGCTACCTTCTCCGGCGGAGAAAAGGCGCGTCTTGCCCTGGCTATTGTTGCCTACAGCAAGCCCAATCTTCTGTTAATGGACGAGCCGACCAACCACCTTGATATGGATATGCGTCATGCGCTGACTGTAGCGCTGCAAGATTTCGATGGCGCCATCGTGCTTATTTCTCATGACCGTCACCTGCTCGCTAATACCGTGGATCGGTTCTTGCTCGTGGACAACGGCAAAGTGCAACCTTTCGACGGCGACCTGGACGACTACCGCGCCCGGTTGCTTGCGCCGGCGAAGCCAAAGCCGCCTGCTACCGAGAAGCCGGCTAAAACCGGGAAACCTGCCAAACGCCGGGATCAGGATCATCGCGAGGCTCGCCGGCTAAAAACCCGCATCAAGACTGTGGAGGAACGGCTCGAACGCCTGCAGAGAAAGCTGAGAGAGACTGATGAGGCGCTTGCAGATGCCACCTTGTATCAGGATGGAGCAGACAGTCGTGATCTAAATAGGCTTCTGCGAGATCAGAGCGGCCTGCAGGAATCCATCGCCCAGCTCGAACAGGAGTGGCTCAACAAGTCTCAGCAGCTCGAATCCGCGGAAGGCGAGTGACACCATTCAGCCGGCTGCCTTGTTTGGATCTGCTTCGCCCTCCACGATCGAACGTCCCAGTGCCGGGAAGGTTGGAATTTCATCGTCCGAAAGCGGCTTCATAGTCTCTTTTCGTTTCATCGCGGCCTCGATATAGGGCGCAAGCTCTTCATTTTTCTTTCGCTCACGCTCGGCTTCCCGCTCCTTGAATTCAGGCATTACTTCACGGGCAAACAATTCCAGAGATTCGCAGATGTGTTCATGCTTGTTCATGCCAGCCTGCTGAATGAACGTAACCTGATCCACACCGACATCCTCGAACTTTTTCAGATGTGCTCGCATGTCATCCGGGGTGCCAATTCCCCCTCGTTCCGCCGTTAACGCCTGGGACATATCGAGCGGATCTTCTTCGAGTTTCTTTTCGCGCATCTCCCGGAATTCTTTAAATAAATCTGTTCGACCGGGCTTGTGCTCGCCGAAGCCATACAGGGAACCCAGTGCATACCCAAAGAATTCGAAGCCTTCGAGGCCCCGGCTGATGGCCTCCTGGCGGTCCTGATGCAGCGAGAAGCTTGTGACCATACAGATATTGGCATTAATGGAGTGTCCAATGGGCACACACTCCTCGCTTTTGATAATGCTGTAGTACTCATCCACCCAGTGTCTCGCCTCAGCCGGGTCGACGAAAGCGAACGTCAGGGCACCTATACCTAACCTGGCGGCCATCTTGATGGTTTCTCTGTTGGAGCAGGCTACCCAGACCGGCGGATGCGGCCTCTGCACGGGTTTGGGCACTATGTTGCGGCAGGGCATATCGAAATACTTGCCGTTAAACCCGGGGTACGGGTCCATCACCATCATATTGCAAATCTGTTCTGTCGCTTCCAGATATTGCTCCCGCTTGCTATCCACTGGAATCTTGAAACCGCCTAATTCAAGAATGGCCGACGACTCTCCGGTACCGAATTCAGCCCGCCCATTGGATACGAGATCCAGGGTTGCGATGCATTCAGCCGTTCGAGCGGGATGGTTGTAGTTGGTGATCACCTGACGAATGCCGTGACCAAGGCGAATGTTTTTGGTCCGCTGCGACGCCGCCGCAAGAAATATTTCCGGGGCGGACGAATGGGAATACTCCTCAAGGAAATGATGCTCGACTTCCCAGGCATAATCGATGCCGATGCTATCGGCCAGTTCCACCTGCTCCAGCGCGTCCTGAAACAGCTTTTGCTCACTGCCTTCGCTCCATGGTTTCGGCAATTGGTGTTCGTAGAATATTCCAAATTTCATAACCGGTCCTGTTGTCCAAGTAATGTGTACATTTTCTAACCAGCATACAAGGTCGCAAATTCGAATTTGTGCCTATTGAATTTCGCTACAGGGAAACGAGCTGCGCGGGCGAGCAACACTTTGAATGTACCTGCGGCGACACCCTGGTGTCAATTTGACCTCGCTCAAGCCGTCGGCGAGCGTTTGCGTTATAATTAACGCTGGTTCCATATCAACCGGGAGGGGCAATGCCGCGCCGATACCCTGAAACGCGAATGAGGCGAATGCGTAAAGACGCTTTCTCGCGACGGTTAATGCGGGAAAACCACCTGTCTGTGGATGATCTCATTTATCCCGTGTTCGTCATTGAAGGCGAAAATAAAACTGAAACCATATCCAGCATGCCGGGAATCGAACGATTGTCCGTCGACCTGCTGGAACAGGAAGCGATGGACGTCATGGAGCTGGGCATTCCCATGATTGCCTTGTTCCCCGTGGTCCCTGACGGGAAAAAGTCCGCCACGGGAGATGAGGCGTACAATCCGCAAGGATTGGCGCAACGTGCAGTTCGAGCGATCAAGAAAGCTTGCCCGGATCTCGGTGTCATGACGGATGTGGCACTCGACCCCTTTACGACCCATGGCCAGGATGGAATTCTGGACGAAACGGGTTATGTGGCCAATGACATTACGCTGGACACCCTCGTCAAACAGGCCCTGTCACAGGCAGAGGCCGGCGTCGACGTTATCGCCCCGTCGGACATGATGGATGGCCGTGTTGGCGCGATCCGCTCCGCCCTGGAAAAGGCCGAATATACCAATACCCGAATTCTTGCCTATTCGGCGAAATATGCCTCATCCTATTACGGTCCTTTCAGGGATGCCGTGGGTTCCGCTTCAAACCTCGGCAGTGGCAACAAGTTTACGTACCAGATGGACCCGGCGAACACGGATGAAGCCCTTCATGAGGTCCGCCTGGATCTCGAAGAAGGCGCGGACATGGTGATGATAAAACCGGCAATGCCCTATCTCGATATAGTCCATCGGGTCAAAGAAGAATTCGGCGTGCCCACCATGGTCTATCAGGTAAGTGGGGAATACGCCATGCACATGGCCGCGATAGAAAATGGCTGGCTTGACGAAAAGGTCATCACAGAGTCACTTTTGGCGATGAAGCGGGCCGGCGCGGATGCGATATTGACCTATTTCGCAAAAAGGGCGGCGAAACTGTTGAAAACGTGAGCTGCGCCCCCATGTTGCCTAACGTATTGTGAAATCCTTTGCGGCGGCTTAGGATAACGCTGAAGTTCCAATGTGCTATTTCCTGGAGAAACCAAAATATGACCGAAATCAGTCATGTAACAGATGACACCTTTGAAAACGAGGTATTAAATTCAGACACCCCGGTACTTGTGGATTATTGGGCCGAATGGTGCGGTCCCTGTAAGGTGATCGCCCCGGTACTTGAAGAGATCGCCGAAGAGTACGACGGCAAGATGAAGATCTGTAAGCTGGATATTGATTCCAACGAGGAAACCCCGCCAAAATACGGTATTCGCGGTATCCCTACTTTGATGCTGTTTAAAAACGGTAATGTCGAAGCCACCAAGGTTGGCGCATTGTCGAAGTCACAATTGACCGCGTTTCTTGACAGCAATATCTAACAATGATGAAAGGAGGTGTGGCTGACGGTCAGAGCACACCTCCAGAACGCCTTACTGCCAACAGCAGCTAATAACGGCCAAAAAAAAGTTGACAAGGGACCAAAAAAATATCATGTTAAACACCGTTCAGGACGAAGCGCAGAGATTATGATAGCGTGAGGTTGTAGCTAGAGACTGCAGCCAGAGATTGTAACTCGCGGTTTCAGGTACAGATCGTAAAGAAGAGCCCGCGTCATATCCGTCCTCTTTCCAATTTTTACATTCCGATTATTTTAATTGGTTTTATAAACCTGACGTTGAGCACGTCAATTCCTTTCAAATGAGCATACATTAAATCCATGAATCTAACTGATCTCAAGACCAAACCAATACCCGAACTACTCGAAATTGCCCACGAAATGGGCATGGACAACCTGGGGCGATCGCGAAAACAGGAAATTATCGCCAATGTTCTAAGGAAGCACGCCAAAAGCGGCGAAGCAATTTACGGGGACGGGACCCTCGAAATATTGCAGGATGGATTCGGCTTTCTGCGCTCCGCGGATAGCTCCTACCTTGCCGGTCCGGACGATATTTACGTGTCTCCCAGTCAGATACGTCGATTTAATCTCCGGACAGGAGACAGCGTTTCCGGCAAAATCAGACCGCCAAAGGACAATGAGCGATATTTCGCGCTCCTCAAAGTCGACAAGATAAACTTTACCGAGCCCGCCGAATCCAAGAACAAAATTCTGTTCGAAAACCTGACCCCGCTTTTCCCTGATGAGCCGCTTCGCCTGGAAGCAGGTAACGGCAGCACCGAGGATCTGACAGCCAGGATAATCGACCTCGTTTCGCCAATCGGCAAGGGTCAACGGGGGCTGATCGTATCACCACCGAAGGCGGGCAAGACCCTCATATTGCAGAATATCGCGCAGTCCATTACCCGCAATAACCCCGAGTGTCACCTGATCGTTCTGTTGATCGACGAACGTCCGGAAGAGGTTACGGAGATGGCGCGCTCGGTACGTGGTGAGGTCGTCGCCAGTACTTTCGATGAACCGCCCTCACGGCACGTTCAGGTTAGTGAGATGGTGATCGAAAAAGCGAAACGACTCGTGGAACACAAAAGTAATGTCGTGATCCTGCTCGACTCTATTACGAGACTGGCACGTGCGTACAATACGGTCATTCCAGCCTCAGGCAAGGTGTTGACGGGCGGAGTAGACGCCCACGCACTTGAACGTCCCAAACGTTTCTTCGGCGCTGCCCGGAATATTGAAGAAGGAGGCAGCCTCACCATTATTGCCACCTGTCTGATCGACACCGGTTCAAAGATGGATGAGGTGATTTACGAAGAGTTCAAGGGCACAGGTAATATGGAACTTCATCTCGAACGCAAAATTGCAGAAAAGCGCGTTTACCCGGCAATTAATATCAGACGGTCGGGTACCAGACGTGAAGACTTGCTGATGACCGACGAGGAGCTCCAAAAGGCCTGGATACTGAGGAAGATATTGCATGAAATGGACGACGTGGCCGCTATAGAATTCCTGTTGGAAAAAATGAAGAAAACCCAGACCAATGAGGAATTCTTTCAATCAATGAAGCGTACGTAAGCGGCTGATTCGGAGTTACTTTGATTCGAACAACATGTCCTGTTCATTCCATCAGTTACTATAACGACGATACGCGACAGGTTTTACTAAAGGTACCAGAAGGTGAACTTGTCGATTTCAAGGCCGGACAATATCTCGAGATCATTCTTCCCAGCGGCAAGAAGTGTCCTTTTTCTATCGCCAACGCGCCGGCACTCAAGGACAAGATAGAGCTTCACGTCAGGCCAACACCGAATTCACCTGATTCGGTAGAAATCGAGGCGTTACTGGACAGCGGTTCACCTGTCGAGCTGGAGATTCCAAAGGGTAATTGTTTCATCGATACGCCACCGGATAACCCGCTTCTGCTGTTAGCCGCGAGCACCGGCATTACACAGATGAAGAGTATTGTCGAACACTTGATACCCCAGGGACTTAAACAGCCTGTGTATCTTTACTGGGGCGTCCTGACACCATCCGATTTGTACCTGAGCAGCCTTTGTGAGCACTGGATGGAGAGCGAGCCAAACTTTCATTACATACCTGTTGTCAGCGAACCTGACAACTTCCCTGAGTGGCAAGGAAGAACCGGGTTGGTCGGAGAAGCTGCACTTGAGGATTTTGACGACTTGAGCGACCTGACTGTCTTCGTCGGTGGCGGACCTGCAATGGTGTATGCAACCTTCGACGCGTTTGTCGCGAGAGGCATGCCGGAAGCTAATATGTTCTCGGACATTTTTTCCTACGCCCCACGAACATGAACGCAGTGGCTAGTCGCTAGCTGCTAGTTGCTAGTTGCTGTTAATTTCAGGGCCTGCCGAAAATAGTCGTTACTCTTGACGTAATCACCCTCGAAAGACAGCATCTCGGCAAGACGCGCGCTGGCTTCGGGGGTTGGATTAATGTTCAGGCTCTTTTGATAATATTCCTTCGCTTCAACGGGGTCTCCATTCAGACGATACAATTCTCCCAAACACAGCTGTAAGGCGTAATCGTCTGTATGCTGCTTCAACCAGGCCTTCGCGGTCTTGATTCTCTTGGCGAGAGTACCCGTACCCAACTCGCCGTACGCGATGACCAACCGAGGGGACCAGTTGGATTTGAGTGCGCCTCGCAGGATTTTTTCTGCCTGTTCTTCATCTGCGGAGTGTCGGCAAACAGCCAATACAATGTCCGGGTCCTGTCTCACGTTTTTCTGCAACTTTTTATAGACAATCTGCTTCGCTTCGTCGGTGACATCCTCAGACAGGCGCGCCAGTGCAACTCGCTTCTCGAAATCAAAAGCCTCGGCGGAGTCCTTTGTTACTTTTCTGAGTGCCGGTAGCAGTTCTATCATTCCCTGCCAATCGCGAAGCTCGAACAGTGCATCCTTTTTCAGATTCACAACCCTTTCGCTGTTGCGGCAGTCCCGCAAACTCTCAAGACACGCCTGCCACTGACCTCCATTTAACAACATGTCGGCTCGCGCTATAGCGACGCTCTGCTTAACGGTTGGATCAACCTCTATAGCCTGGTCCAGCAAGCGATCACGCTTGTCCTGGTTTCCCTGAGCATCTGCCGCTCTGGCGGCAAAAATATAATTAATCACGCTTCCGCCTCCGGCATCAGTCCCTTGCATTAGAAGCTGTTCTGCGCGCTCATATTCCCCCGCCTGAAAACAGATTATACCCTTCTCGGTCAACTCCTCCGCTCGTGTCCGCTGTCGATCCTTTCGCCAACCTTGCCAGGCCCCGCGAGTTCCTTGCAGTACACCGAGGAAACGCGCGGCATAATAGGCCACCGCCATTACCACCAACAAAATAGCCAGCATGACCCACACGCCGGTTTCCAGCGTTGTTCCGTCATAGGAAATCAGAACATAACCGGGATCCCTGGATATCAGGGTTCCAATCCAGCCGGCTATGATGAGAACTACAAGAATGTAAATTAACGAACGTTTCATGACCCGGCGTTATCTTCCACCTGATGAAAACTCGATAATAAACGTCGTGCCTCCCGCAGAGAACTCGACACATCCGGCATCTCCTGCTCGATGTTGACGTCCATTATCTCGTCGAGATCATTCAGCACTGCTCGGGTCACAGAGTCATTTTCGGAAAAGTTGTCGGTAACCCATTGCTTTGCTTCAGTCAGGCTATTGCGAAAAATGTCGTTATCTTCTCTGAGCAACGCAAGCTGCGCCAGTTGTATCTTTAACATCAGATTCTGACGCAGGTAGTACTCCTCTTCAGGAGGCAAAACGGGTTTTATTTTCTCCCCCTCAGACCTGAACTGAATCATACCAGCCAACCTCGCCCCCGCCTTTTCGAGCATGGCCACAATCTGTGTCCACACCCCTTCCTGGTCTGGTGCCTGCGTTCCCTGTTCAGGCGTGCCCGGTTTGTTTCCGGCGTCATCGATTTTGCTCGAGTAACCCAATTCCTTTTGTTTTAAATCCCCAACAAGCCCTTTAAGGGCTGCTAGCTTGACAAATATGCCATCCACATCGACTTTTCGAACAGATTCAAGTTTCGCGATGTCAGAGGCAATCGCCTTTCGCAAGGCAAACGCTGTGATGCCTTCCGTGTCCTTGACGATTTTATCCGCTGCCTCGAACAGCGGTATTGCACCCTTCGGGTCTTGTTGCAGCAATACGCGATGATTGCCGAGACGCAGCAGATATTCCACTTCAGCCATCAACCAATCTTCCGACGATGGCCCCATGGAGTGCCTTATCTCGTTGATTGCCTGATCAACCCGCCTTTCGATGCCGTCTATCTCGCGGGATCTCGTTCTACGCAGGCGATCCAACTGACCTTCAACTGCATTCAATCTCGTTGTACGCGCTTTGGAGCGCTCTGCCACAGCCTCCACCTGGCCACGGACCTCCGGAATTTCACCTGCAACATCAGGCAATTCACGCACCATCCAAACCGCATAGCTCCCGATACCGATAGCAATCAAGGCAAGGAAAATACCCAGAAATGTCCCTACTATAGGTGGCTTTGAAGTTTCGATAGTTACGCTCCGACCGTTGGTCTTTTTTTCAAGACGCTGGAAAGTCTCATTAAGCTGAACATTTGGCCCGTTGGCCCTCGATTGTGCCTTATCATCACTCATTCTAACATTCACTCATGTACGAAGCCCGTGAGACAGACTGGCTCGACGTCAGTCTATTGCAGAGATAGCTTGCATCAGGGCTTCATCCGCCACATCCTCGACAACTCTGACTTTAGCAAAACCCAGCTCAATTGCCAGACTTCGAACGCGTTTTGAGGGAACCAGAATTTTCGCCGGGAAATCCGCGCTGCTCACCAGTCGCGCCAGCTGAACGAGCGCTTCGCCGCTCGTCACAACCGCAACGTCAAAGTTTCTTTGTCCGAATTCGCGGGCAGACTCGGGGCCGTAATCCACAGGCTTTCGTTCATAGGCTTCCAGATAATGCACATCCGCACCTCGAGCCCGCAATGTGTCGGCCAGCTTCTCGCGGCCACCGACTCCACGAACGATCAACATACGTCGACCCGCCACAGATTGACCTTCAGGCATTTCCAGCAAAGCATCCGATGCACCTCGTTCCGGGAAAACAGGTTCTACATCGGCCTGCGCTCGCAATCGCGCGGCCGTTGCCGGACCGACTGCAAACCAACGCAACGCGGCAGGCCATTGCGGCCAATATTTTCTCAACCAGTCGAGACCAAATTCCACTGCATTACCGCTGACAAAAATAATGTCGTCAACAAGATCCAGATCCATGGCCATTTGTTTGTCGCCCTGCGACATAGACTTTTCCTGGATCTTGAGCAAGGGCCGTTCAACAACATCGACATTGGCCGCCTCAAGTTTTCTGGCAAGGTTATCGTTATACCCGTCCGGTCTTGTAAGGAGTACCGAGCGGCGTTTAAGGTCGGCCGGGCACATCAGGAAGAATGCGCGCCTGCCGCGTCAATCAGCTCGCGGGCACCGTCGGCCATAAGTCTGTCCGACAAGCGGCCGGCAAGATCCATCCCTTCGCGCACAGATCCCTCGATGGAATCACGCAGAAATTGATCGCCCTCGAGGTCGCTAACAAATGCAGACAGGCGCATTTTTCCACCATTGATTTCCGCAAAAACACCGATCGGTAAATTGCACGTCGCACCCAACGCCGAAGAAACCCTGCGTTCGCAAAAGACGCTATGACGTGTTGGCTCATGATCGATCGTCTCAAGCACTGCTTTCATGGAATCATCGTCGCATCGACACTCTATACCCACGGCCCCCTGACCCGCCGATGGAATCGACACGGTCGAATCGATGCTATGAGTAATACGATCATCCCTGCGTAAACGTTTCAGGCCTGCCACCGCGAGGATAATGGCATCGTATTCACCCTCATCGAGTTTACGCAGACGAGTATTCACGTTTCCTCGCAAATCCAGATAGGTAAACTCGGGGTAGTGGTGCTTTACCTGCAGACGCCGACGCAGGCTTGAAGAACCAAGACGCGATTGCGACGGCATATCGTCAAGCGACTTGTAAAGCTTGGAAACAAACGCGTCTCTTGGATCGTCCCGTTCGCAAATCGCCGCTATTTCCAGGCCGTCCGGAAGCAGAGCGGGAACATCTTTCATGGAGTGAACCGCTATGTCCGCCCGGTCTTGCACAAGCGCAAGCTCAAGTTCCTTGACAAAAAGGCCCTTACCGCCAATCCCGGCCAGAGACGCATGCTGGTTACGATCACCTTCCGTGGTCATGCCGATAATTTCTATGCTTGCCTCAGGATAAGCTTCGTGCAACCTGCCTTTAACGTAATTGGCCTGCCACATGGCCAGCTCGCTTTGTCTCGTGGCTATGCGAATGTCCACGCTCATAGGGCTTTACTCTACACCGACGAAACCACAACACTAATGCGTGTCTCGTGCAGAGTAAACATCGCTATACAGACCTGCCCGTCGACGCGACTCCAGGCGGCCGGTTTACGGGTTAAAGGTTATAGAGTCTGCACCAGCTTGCGGAGTCCGGAAACGTGGCGACGGCTGACATCGAGGCGGTCCTGAATGTCTTTCAGCTTCACCTGAAATTGGCCGCGAGAATCCCGCTCCAACCCCTCTAGAGAATCCACCATGACCAGGGCATTTCGGTGAATGCGAACAACCTTGTCACTGAACTCCTGTTCAAGATCTCTCAAGGTATCGTCTATAAGCACCTCGCCATTCTCATGACGTACCGTGACATATTTGTGGTCAGCCTGGAAAAAACGCACTTCATTGAGCGGAATCAGCTCGATACCACGCCGTGTCTTCGCGCTGATATGGGTTCGCGATTGATTCTGCGCCCGATGATCTTCACCGGTAATACACTGGCGCTGAATCTTGTTGACACGGCCAATTTTCGACAGCGCATCGACCAACGCGTCCCGCCGTACAGGCTTCATCAGATATCCCGCTGCATTGACATCGAACGCCTCAATTGCATGTTCGCCATACGCCGTACAAAAAATCACAGCCGGAGGCGATGGCAGGCGTGCCATCTTGTCGGCCGCTGATAAGCCATCGGTTCCCGGCATCCGGATATCCAGTAAAACGATATCCGGTTCGAGTTCTGATGCCTTGCGAACGGCATCCTCGCCGCTGGATGACTCGTCGACAGCTTCGTAATTCTCCAGGGTATCCACCATTCGCGCGAGACGCTCCCGTGCCAGCTTTTCATCGTCTACGATTAGCACCTTCATGTCGAAATCCTCGCTTTATTTGCAGTCGCCCAAATTTGGAGCGATAGCCACTCCATGTGACCCAAGTTACTCCCTATTTTCTACAAAACTGCGATGTAACGCACAAAATGGACCGTTCATCGGCAGTGAGCTCCCGAAATGTGAACTACGTCACACTTTGGACGGTTTCGGTGGAAACCTGAGTATGGTTTCGAAGCTCGTTCCCTTATGTTCGGTCGCCACCTGTGCATCCTTCCCATAAATGGCCTCTAGCCGGCTTGTAATATTGTCGAGCGCCATACGATTACCCCGGTCGTGGGCGTGATCGCCCGGCGCGATAGGATTTGTGATTCGAACCACCACCATGCCGTCCGAGCAATCGATGGCGACCCTGACCTCACCGCCATCCGGCAACGGCTGGATACCATGATAAATAGCGTTTTCCAGCAAGGGTTGCAGGGTCAACATGGGAATTCGAACGGTAGCCGGATCCACATGTACCTGCCAATCCACACTAAGGCGGTCGTCCAGCCGCAACGACTCAATATGGACATATTTCTCGCAGAGCTCTATTTCTTCTTCAAGCAATACCGGCTGGTCGCTGGAATCATTGAGACTGGCCCGGAACAAGGCGGACAGATCCTCGACCACGGTCTCCGCCTTTTCAGGATCGATGGAAATTAAACTTGCGATGATATTCATGCTGTTAAACAGAAAATGGGGCCTTATCCGGGACTGCAACGCCTGTATTCGCGAGTTCAGTTCGGCTTTTTCACGCTGCCGGAGCTGATACTGCAAATAAAAATAGCGAAACGCGATACCGGTGAGCACAAAGGCAACCAGAAAATTCCGGACAACCACACCGGTGTGTATCGATTCCCACGAGTGGCCACCCTCCAGCTCCAGTAGCAGCCATTGGCCCAACAGGGAAAAAACCAACGTCGACAGAAGGATAACCACATAGCCCGTGACCGTGGCATACACAGGTGACTTGCCCATCAGCAATGGACGTATATTGCACAAAACCGCTGCCGAAGACAGTGCGACCCACTGAACAAACAGGGAGAACACGCCGAGATCAGTCCAGCTGAAATCAAACAGGGCCGAGCGGGTCAACACGAGTACAAATACGAGCAGCTCCGCCACCAGAATCAGGAACAGGATGCTCTGCCCATGACAAAGATCAGGGAGGAAGAAATCTTCCCGCTCTTCGATCGTGCCTTTATTCGCCAAAGTTGATTCCCCCGGAATTCAGGTATTTTGCCCTCATAGTATACCGGGGATGCTGCTATAATCGCGCTCCATTTATAGTGGGGCGCACACCATGGCAGATGAAAGTGCCGGACATCCCCGGAAACTCTGGGGCGGTCGATTCAGCGAGGCAACCGATGAATTTGTCGAGTCGTTTACGGCATCCGTTGGTTTCGATTTTCAACTCGCCTTGCATGACATCGAGGGCTCCATCGCCCACGCCACCATGCTGGCATCCGTGGGCGTTTTGACCGATGGCGAACTCACAGCGATCAAGCACGGCCTCGCGGAGATACGCGATGAAATCGTAACAGGGCGATTTATTTGGTCTGTCGCCCTCGAGGATGTTCACATGAACATTGAGGCCGCACTCACCGAAAAGATCGGCGAAACAGGTAAGAAGCTGCACACGGGCCGTTCCCGCAATGACCAGGTGGCGACCGATATCCGTCTCTACCTGCGAGAAGCAATAGACGGCATCGCCAAACAGATGACTCGCCTGCAACAGGGTTTGCTCAACCTGGCCGAGCAAGAAGCAGACACTGTCATGCCCGGTTTCACCCACCTCCAGGTTGCCCAACCAGTGACCTTCGGACATCACCTGATGGCCTGGCAGGATATGATCGATCGGGATTACGACCGGCTCATGGATTGCCGCAAGCGGGTCAATGTGCTGCCACTAGGGGCCGCTGCCCTGGCCGGCACCAGTTATCCAATCGACCGTTATTTGACCGCCGACTTGCTGGGATTCGACGCTGTATCCAGCAATTCCCTGGATGCCGTCAGTGATCGGGATTTTGCTATCGAGTTCACGGCGGTCGCCAGTATCACGATCATGCACCTGTCACGATGGGCCGAAGAACTGGTCCTGTGGACTTCGCCGCAATACGAATTCATCGATTTGCCGGACCGATTCTGTACCGGGTCCTCTATCATGCCGCAAAAGAAAAACCCGGATGTACCCGAGCTTGTCCGGGGCAAAACCGGGCGAGTCTTTGGCGACCTCACCGCGCTGCTAACCCTGATGAAAGGTCAACCCCTGGCCTATAACAAGGACAACCAGGAAGACAAGGAACCCCTTTTCGATGCCGTCAAAACGCTCCACGATTGCCTGACGGCCTTTGCGGACATGGTTCCCGCCATCCAACCGCGCAGAGACAATATGCGCAATGCCGTTATGCGAGGGTTCGCCACTGCAACGGATCTCGCGGACTATCTGGTGAGAAAAGGGCTTGCCTTCCGTGACGCGCACGATGTAGTCGGCAAACTGGTCACAGAGGCGATCGATCGCGATTGCGATCTGGCGGAGCTTGACCTGGCCGTGCTGCAAGCCGGTTCCGAACTGATCGAGACGGACGTTTTTGACATCCTGACTCCGGACGGATCTGTCAATGCGCGCAATCACGTCGGCGGCACCGCGCCGGAACAGGTGAGGGCGGCCGTCAAAAAGGCCCGGGGCCGGCTACAGGACAGGGCCATTTGACCGCAGGTGACGCGCAGGTATACTTGTCGCGCGCTGGAGCAGGACACAAGACTCTAATCATGGCAACGCGACTCATCATCACTATACTACTTGCACTGCATCTGACTGCCTGCGGTCAAAAGGGACCACTTTATCTGCCTGACTCCGATGACGATCAAGCCGAAGTTCGGCAATAAAAACTCCCATGGACCCACTTCAGTATCGCCAGGATGAACTGTATATCGAGGACGTGCCCTTATCGGCTGTGGCTGCGCGCTTCGATACACCTGCCTATGTCTACTCCGCTTCATCCATAAGCGCCGCGTTTCGGGACTTCGATGAGGCGTTTCGTAGTCACGACCATCTGATCTGCTATTCCGTCAAAGCGAACTCGAACCTGGGTGTGCTCGGCCTGCTCGCAGATCTGGGTTCCGGCTTCGACATCGTCTCAGGCGGGGAACTGCAACGCGTTATTCAAGCCGGCGGCAACCCTGAGCATGTCGTTTTCTCCGGCGTTGGCAAACAAGCCTGGGAAATTCAAGCGGCGCTCAACGCAGGTATAGCATGCTTCAATGTCGAGTCTTTATCCGAGTTGCAGCTAATTGACCGCATTGCCGGCAAGCTGGATACCATTGCCCCGGTATCGATTCGGGTTAACCCGGATGTAGACCCTGGTACCCATCCCTACATAGCGACAGGCCTCAAGGAGAATAAATTCGGAGTCCCCGCCGCCGAAGCCATACCTCTGTATATGCGTTTAGCTGAATTTTCCAACCTCAAGGTCATCGGCATCGATTGTCACATTGGCTCACAGATCATGGAACTGCAGCCGTTTATCACCGCGCTGGACTTTGTTCTCGCGTTGGTCGACGATCTGGAACAGCGGGGGGTGGTTTTGGACCATATCGATCTGGGTGGTGGTCTGGGAGTAAGATATAACGATGAAGAGCCCATAGAAATCGGAACATACGCCGATGCGATACTGCAGACCCTCGGCCATCGAAAACACAAACTGGTGTTCGAACCAGGTCGCTATATAGTGGCCAATGCCGGCGTTCTACTGACGAGCGTCATCACACTTAAGAGCAATGAAGAAACCAGATTTGCCGTGGTCGACGCCGCGATGAATGACCTGATCCGTCCCGCCTTGTATCAATCCTGGCAAAATGTCGCTGCCGTTAAATTGAGACATGAGGATTCCATAACCTGGCAGATTGTCGGTCCCGTGTGCGAAACGGGCGATTTCCTCGCGCGCAATCGGGCCCTGGCCCTTCGGGAAGGCGATCTGGTCGCAATATCGTCCGCCGGCGCCTATGGCTTCGTGATGAGTTCCAACTACAACACGCGCGTCCGGGCGGCCGAGATCATGGTGTCAGGTCATGAAATGCAATGCGTGCGCGAGCGCGAGAATCTGGACGATTTATTACGGCTCGAGCATCGTTTTTGCTTGCCTTAACATCTGAGAAGGTGATCATTCCTTACAAAGGTTGCATTACCACATCGCACGAGTAATCTAACGGTATTATGTTACTTCGATTCACCAAGATGCACGGCCTGGGGAACGACTTCGTGCTCCTGGATCTTATCTCCCAGGATATCAACATTCGCCAAGAGCAGATCAGAGCGCTTGCGGACAGACGCAAGGGTATCGGCTTCGATCAGCTTTTGATCGTGGAGCCGCCCACCGACCCGGACCTGGATTTTCGCTACCGTATTTTCAACGCGGACGGGAGCGAGGCCGAACAATGTGGCAATGGTGCCCGCTGTTTTATGCGCTTTGTACGTGACCGTGGATTGACCACAAAAACAAATCTAAAGCTCGAAACCAGAAACGGGATTATAGAGTGCAACCTGGAACGCGACGGTAATGTAAGCGTAAATATGGGTACGCCAAGACTTGCTCCGGAGCACATTCCGTTTAAAGCCAGTCAACCACAGATCCGTTACCCCCTGGAATTCAGGGAGTCACTGTGCCAACCGCCTGTCTCCATCTGTATATCAGTGGTAAACATAGGTAATCCTCACGCCGTCATCAGGGTTGACGACGTGGAACATGCGCCGGTTGCTGTTTGGGGTCCCATCATCGAAAAACACGAATTCTTTCCGGAAAGGACAAACGTTGGTTTTATGGAAGTCATTGACAGAGATAGAATAAATCTTCGAGTATTTGAACGGGGAACGGGGGAAACAAGTGCATGCGGAACTGGCGCGTGCGCGGCCGTCGTTGCCGGCAGACTACAGGGGTTACTTAACGAGAGCGTTGAAGTTGCCTTGCCGGGAGGGTCCCTGACCGTCTCCTGGGCAGGAGATGATGCGCCTGTGATTCTAACGGGTCCAGCCTGTCGCGTTTATGAAGGGCGTTTACACATATAAACGAAATTTCATCACTATGATAAACAGGTGAAACGCAAAAATGACAAAACCAAAAGAAAATTTAAAACAAAAAGAAAACGACAACGAACAAAAGGTCGCCGAATATCTCAGCAAAAACCCTGACTTCTTTGTCAATCGCGAAAATTTGCTTCTCCAGATGACATTACCCCAAAATCGTGGGGACGCAATCTCTATCGTTGAGCACCAGGCAGCCCTGTTACGGGAACGAAATCGAGAAATGCGTCATCAACTGGATCAACTTCTCGCGTCTGCTACCAGGAATAATGAAATTTTCGATAAATGTCAGCGTCTGGTACTGGACCTGATCCAGGCCGAGGATCCGGATCAGTTCTTCAACGCGCTTGAGTCAAGCTTCAAGAAAGACTTTAAGGCTATCGCTTACAGCCTGTTGATCTATTCCAAACGCAACCAGCAGATCAATCACTTCACCTGGAGCCTGCCTGCAAAAACGGCTAGAAACTACGTGGGCCCCCTCATGAAAGGAAAGAAACCCATACTGGGCGCCTTGCGAGACGAGGAGCAGGATTTCCTGTTTCGTCACGCCAGCGACAAGGTAATGTCTGCAGCTGTCGTGTCCATTAAGGACAAGAAAAAAATGGGCCTGCTCTCGATCGGCAGCAAAGATCCTGATTACTTTGAGCCGGAAATGGGTACGCTTTTCATCAGCTTTATAGCGGACACTCTGGCACGGTTATTACCGAGATATATTTATATCGAGGAATAGCCATGAGGAACAACCATGGCAACTACGCTTACGGAAAACCTGTCAGTTGATGTCGATGCCTTCTTGAGTCATCTACAAAATGAACGAGGGCTGTCGAAAAGTACCATCAACAGCTACGGTACTGACCTCAGACAACTCATCGAATTCTGCAAGGAAGAAGACGTAACCGGCTGGGATCGCCTCGCGGATCATCACTTACGCCGATATATCGCCAATGCCCACAAAACAGGTACTTCCGGCAAAACGCAACAACGTCGCCTGTCCTCTATACGGTCGTTCTATTTCTACCTGATCAAAGAAGGGCATGTTCGTCATAACCCGGCACTGGATGTTACAACACCGAAAACCGGACAAAAGCTACCCGAAACACTGGACACAGACCAGGTCAGCCAGCTATTGAATATGGCCGGCTCAACCTGGCACATAACGCGGGACAGGGCAATGCTCGAACTGTTTTATTCGTCAGGGTTGCGCCTCGCAGAACTCGTTAACGCAAACATGGATAACATCGAATGGGCCGAGGGAATGATCCGCGTTACCGGTAAAGGAAACAAGGTGCGAGACTTGCCTGTTGGTTCCGTAGCACTTGCAGCACTCAAGGCATGGCGAGAAATCAGACACGAGGCGCCGGCAACACGCCGAAGCTCCGTTGACGAGAACGCGCTATTTATCAGTGAGCGAGGCAGCCGCATCAGCAGACGGAACGTACAGGCGCGACTAAGACATTGGAGCCTTCGACAGAACATCCCCGGCAGCGTGCACCCCCACATGCTGCGTCATTCCTTTGCCAGCCACCTGCTGGAGTCCAGCGGAGACCTCAGAGCGGTGCAGGAATTACTCGGGCACGCGGATATTGCTACCACGCAAATCTATACCCACCTGGACTTTCAGCACCTCGCCGAGGTTTACGATCAGTCGCATCCGCGGGCAAAAAAGAAAAAGGATCAATGAAGCGCATCAAGGTCATCGCTTTCGACCTGGACGATACTCTGTGGGATTCGAAGCCGGTGCTCATCAGAGCAGAACAATACCTTGATGAGTGGCTTACCACTCGGGTTCCCGACCTGCAGTATACTGTGGCGGACATGCGCGATCTGCGACCACTTGTTCTGCATGACAACCCTGAGCTGGCGCATTACATCACCGAATTGCGTCGCCGGGTAATCGAAATAGCCATGCAGCTCAGCGGGTTGGGTCATAAGGAATCGAAGGCACTGTCTCAGGAGGCCATCAAAGTTTTCCTGGCGGCCCGAAATGAGATAAACCTGCCACAGGAAACCATGGGGATAATCAGGGCACTGTTCGGTGAATTTACCCTGGGCTCGTTAACCAATGGTAACGCGAACATTCATAGCCTTGGACTTTCGCCTTATTTCAGTTTTGCTTATGCTGCCGAAGACGTGGGCGCATCCAAACCGGCATCTGATCTGTTTCATGCCGCGTTGCGCCACACCAATTGCAGACCGCCAGAAATGGTCTATGTGGGTGACGATCCGCTCCTGGATATCGATCCGGCCAATGCTGTCGGTTTGCGTACCGTGATGCTCCAAAACCCCCGACACACCGAACCCGGCGAAACCGAGCCTGACGAAATCATTACCCGAATAACCGAACTCCCTGACATCATCGAGCGGTTTCAGACCGGGGATTGATTCAGGCAGTGCCGCCGGATTCGATAAACGCCTTGACTCGCTCCGGGTCCGGGTCAAGTACGGACTTACGCACAGGCAGGTCGCGTAGCCTGTCAATTGCAGGGTGGGACACTTCCGCCTCAGGTACGGCTTTGTGGATAGCATCTTCGAATTTTGCCGGATGGGCAGTCGCAAGACATAGAAGCGGCAGATCGGGATCCCGTAAACGATTTCCCACCACAATACCCACGGCTGTATGCGGGTCGGCAAGATAACCTTCCTCCAGATAAACCCGGCGGATCGTTGTCAGGGTCTCATCGTCACTGGCAGATCCTGCCAGAAAAACGTCGTCAAATCGGCGAGTGTTGAAGTCCACCTTAGCCGAACCTGATTCGGCGAATGACTGCATGAACTCGTTAACCTTCGCCGGTGACTCGCCCAGTTGATAGAACAGATAACGTTCGAAGTTGCTCGCCACCTGGATGTCCATGGCTGGACTGTAGCTGTAAGTAACGTCGCCCCGCGCGTAAACTCCGGTATCGAAAAATCGTGCCAGAATATCGTTGCTGTTGGTGGCGAGAATCAGCTTATTGACGGGCAATCCCATCCGGCGCGCAAGCCAGGCGGCAAAGATATTACCAAAATTGCCTGTGGGCACGCTGACGTCGTAGCGATCCGGTTGTCCCATTCGATACCAGGCAAAAAAGTAATAGACGATTTGTGCCAGTACACGCGCCCAGTTGACGGAATTGACCGCGGCAAGATTATGTCCTTCCTTGAAGGTCAGATCCGAGAAAATCTCTTTCATTAAAAACTGACAGTCGTCAAAGCTTCCGTTGATGCCAATATTATGGACGTTCTCATCCAGGATCGTCGTCATTTGTCTTTCCTGGACAGGGCTTGTCTTGCCTTCCGGAAACATCACATAAATGTCGATATTGGCTTTGCCATGGACACCGGCGATCGCCGCACTACCCGTGTCGCCACTGGTCGCACCAAGAATATTCAGTGTCGAACCGGTTTCGATGAGAATGTGTTCGAAGACATTGCCCAGAAACTGCAGCGCCACATCCTTGAACGCCAGGGTCGGGCCGTGAAATAACTCGAGGACACTGTATCCATCGAGTTCGGCTACCGGCGTAACCTCCGGGTGATCGAACGCCGAATAGCTCTTGTGGACCAGCGAGTTAAGATCGTCTGCGCCGATGTCATCCACGTAGTGGCGCATGATCTCGAATGCCAGCTCCGAATAGGGAAGATCAGCCCATGCGGACAGGCTGGCACTGACGTTCGGTATTGTCTCCGGAACCAACAGACCGCCATCATCAGCAAGACCCATACTGACGGCTTGCTTGAACGCGAGCCCTTTAACGCCACCACGGGTGCTTTGATATTTCATCAGCGGTATCCCGGATGACGACTAAACGGCTTCGGCACCCGTCTCCCCGGTTCGAATGCGTACAACATCCTCCAGGCTGGTAACGAAAATTTTGCCATCACCGACTTTACCGGTATTCGCCGCGCCTGTAATCGCTTCAATAACCGCATCGAGGCTTTCATCCGCGATAGCGACCTCAATTTTAACCTTGGGCAGGAAGTCCACCACATATTCGGCGCCCCGGTACAATTCCGTGTGACCCTTTTGGCGTCCGAAACCCTTAACTTCTGTGACTGTCATTCCCTGAACGGATATCTCCGACAGGGCTTCTCTTACGTCATCCAGCTTGAACGGCTTAATGATCGCTGTGACTAATTTCATGAATCTTCTCCTTTCATAAGGACCATCCGCCCCTTATATTGCCGGGGCAAATGTATCTCAATTACAGACTCTTTCCAATGGCGAATACAAATCTTGACTCACACAGATCGGACCCGCCAAAACACTCCGAGCTGGACAGATCCGTATCGTACCATGTAAGGGATAGATCAAGCTCGGCAACTGATTTGGTCAATCCAATCGAGTAATCGTTATAATCCGGCGTGCCAAACTGCGTGTTGTCGTCAATGGACTGGTGACCGTAATGCAATCCCAGCCCGAATTCATTTGGCAGCCCGTATTCGTAATTAATGTAAGCGTAGGTTGCCTTATCCGACTCGAAAAAGAAGTCAGGCGACCAGGCCAGGCCGGCAGTGAACCCGACAAAGGAAATACTTGCATAGACTTCGTTAAAACTGCTTTCCGGGGCATCTGCCTGTTCATCATCCGGATATTCATAGCGCAAAATTCCGACATCGTAGCCGATATCTTCCGAGAAGCTGCCGCCATAGCCAGCGTAAAGATCGACTTCAATGGAACCATCGAAGTCAACGTTTGACCCCCAGATGCCCACATAGAAGCCGGTTTCACTTTCCACATCGAAACCGCCTTGAACGGCGGGATTTTCCGTTGTTTGCGAAATACCTCGAAACGCATAGTCTGTGCCCAGACTAACGTTGCCGCTGATTTCCGCCGCGGTCGCCGTCCCTGTTCCAAGCAGCAAGCTGGTTCCCAGGATTAGATGTTTAATGTTGGTCATGCTTGTTCTCCCATTGTTGAGCAATGGACTGCGCCAAGTCACATTCGGGCCCATGCCGCTGGAATTCCCGGTTGTTACTCGCCGGCCACAATCCTTGATTAACCGCTTTTTTTTGCAGTCGTCCGTAGACGGCTTCCATAGCCGTAGCATCGACCGTGCCAGGTTCACTTAGTGCCTTTGATTCAACGAGTTAGCGGATATTTATCATAGCTGCCGGTTACTGCCGGCACAGCAGTGGTGCATGGAGACAGGCAATGGTCCATCAAAGTGCATCACTTTAGTGCGCCTGATGGTCGAACTCTTACAACGATTTGGCTGTGTTCCTACAGCCGATACAGGACAATTTAAGCGACAATACTTCGTTTGGAGGCCAAAACTATGCCTGTTGCCATCACTTACGGGCGCGCGGAAATCGGTATCGATGCACCCCTGGTCACTGTGGAAGCCGATACATCCAGCGGCGGCTTGCCACAGATTGTTATTGTTGGATTGCCTGAAACCGCCGTAAAGGAAAGCAAGGACCGCGTCAAAGCGGCAATCGTTAACAGCGGTTTTTCTGTGCCTTCTCGTCGTGTGACAGTCAACCTTGCACCAGCAGATTTACCAAAGAACGGCGGGCGCTACGACCTGGCCATCGCGCTCGCTATACTCGCTGCCAGCAAACAGCTTCCACCGGATTCGCTCGTCGGTCACGAGTTCCTCGGAGAACTTGCCCTCGACGGTGAAATTCGCAGCGTAAAAGGTGTTCTGCCCGCAGCCATTCAAGGGGCCCGTAGCACTCGTACGCTGGTTGTACCGTCGGCCAATAGTGCAGAAGCCTCCTTGTCTCGCGGTGAGAACATTCTCACCGCACAGAATATGGTGCAGGTCACGGACTATCTCAAAGGTAATAGCCGCCTGCCCCAACCTTCCCCCGGTGAGTGGAAGCCGGCAGCGCCAGGCAAGCTCAAGCTGTCTGATATTCGCGGTCAATATGCTGCAAAAAGAGCACTAATTATTGCAGCCGCAGGAGCCCACAATCTTGTCTTTATCGGCCCGCCCGGCAGCGGCAAAACCATGCTGGCCAGCCGACTTGCTGACTTGCTTCCACCAATGAGTTTGCAAGAGTCCCTGGAGGTAGCCTCCATACGCTCGGTATCGAAATACGCCTTCGACATCCGCGATTGGGGTCGGCGGCCTTTCCGGACACCGCACCACACCGCGTCCGCGGTTGCGCTGGTGGGTGGCAGCAGTCCACCGAAACCCGGCGAGATTTCCCTGGCCCATCAGGGTGTTCTGTTCCTGGACGAATTGCCCGAATACACTCGTCATGTCCTCGAAGTCTTGCGCGAGCCACTCGAATCCGGACGTATCATTATCTCCCGGGCGACTCAGCAGGTTTGTTTTCCTGCCAAGTTTCAACTGGTAGCCGCCATGAACCCCTGTCCCTGCGGTTACCATGGCGATGACTCGGACCGTTGCACCTGCACCAACGATCGCGTTGAAAAATATCGTGGCCGGGTTTCCGGTCCGTTGATGGACAGAATCGATCTCCATGTGGATGTACCGGCACTGCCGGGAGGCACGCTTTCGGATCCGAAGTACAAAGGCAACGAATCGGAACACAGTGAGGCCATCAGCAATGTCGAAAGGGCACGAGAAATAATGTTTTTCCGGGGCTCCAGCCTGAATGCGCACCTTGGTGGTAAGGAGATGGAGGAACATTGCCGACTTTCAGCTACGGATTCGAAATTCCTTGATCGCGCCATGGAGACTCTCGGGTTGTCTGCTCGCGGGTACTATAAGGTACTTAAGGTAGCGCGTACGATTGCCGATATTGACGGCAAACAGGAAATCGAAACCGGGCACCTGACGGAGGCGCTAAGCTACAGAGGTCTCGACCGCAGCACCACGATATAGTCTGCATTATTAACGAACGACCATCTTACGTGCAGACGGGTGGCAGGGGGCTTATTTTATATTGTGCCAGTTTGACCTATGTCGCTGACAAATGCTGGAATCTCCCCCGCGTTGAGGGGAAGGGAGTAATAAAACCCCTGGCCGATATCACATCCAAAGGACTTGAGCATTTCGATGTTATCCGCGCTTTCAATCCCTTCCGCCGTTACCGTGAGATCCATAGTCTTACCCATGGCGGCGGAAGGCTAAATATTATCTATAGAACAAGGTATCGTCATTGGCGAACTGGCGTCATGGCCCTGGACTCCTCACGTTCTGTATCCCTGACCTTCTCATCCAGATCGTTCAGGAATTGCCGCGTTTCGGGATTGGCAGGAAAGAACGTCTCGATGCGTAACTCGGCAAGGGTGGCATCCATGGGCATGTTGAATGCACTCATCATGGTATACAGATCGACTCGCGTCTCGCCTTTTTCGAGTTCGAGCAATGCAACGGGAAAGTTGCCTTCGGTATCCACCGTGTAACGAGAGCCCGTGGCATTAATTGCCGCCTCAATATCCGCAATAAGATTCGACAGCTCCTCATGCATAACATTATGTTCAAGTTCGCGCTTGAGCTGTCCCAGCATACCCCGGATGAAGCCATCCCAATTGCGGATGAAGGGCTTGAGACCGCCTGGGTCAAGACAGACCCTGATTGCATTCGTTGGCGTCGTGCCGTCACCAGGGTCAGCCGTACCAGGAAAGTGTCGGAAGAGCGCCACTGCAGTCTCGTTGGCGCCAAACATGTTCCAGGCCCTGTCTACCAAAATCGCAGGGAACGGTTGGTGACTTGACAATATCTCCTGAAGCGCCGTTATAACGCCTTCCAGACGCGCGCTCGTCAGCGGTTCGTGAGTATACAGGGGCGCAAATCCGGCAGCTTCAAGCAGTCCATTACGCGCACTTGTGGGAATATCCAGCGTATCAGCCATGACCAGAACCGCTTCTCGACTCGGGCGCGCCCGGCCCGATTCCAGAAAGCTCACGTGACGCTGTGAGTAACCCGACTTCATCGCCACTTCCAATTGGGTTCGGCCGCGGGCATTGCGCCAGTAACGAATCTGGCTACCAAATGCGTTACGTTGTCCCATCAGGCTATCGCCTCCCTATGTTCGGTTGTCGACGTGCGTCGCGCTTCCATATACAGATACGCGGGTAACGCACATGACAAACCCACGAATAAATTCACGACAACATAAGCCAACATGTTTCGAGCTCTTTGTTGCCAGAGATAAATCCAGAATACCAGAGATGAGATCAAGAGGTCTGCACCGATACCGCCGGCAGCACCATTGATAAACATGCCCCCAATAAAGTCACCAGGCCCGAAACCGGCCTCGGAGAAATGCCAGGAGAAGAAGATGTACGGCACGATGGCGCCCAGTATCGCCAGGCTCAAATAAATAACTTGCATAGTGAACTCCCAATGAAATTTGCCCCTTAAGCGTAAACCGCAGGCGTATGGGATCAACTACCTCAGTGGTAATCAACTACCGCTGGCGCGCGCACCGCCGCACACCCCTCGCGGCAAGGCTGGCACCCAACTTGCGGTTTGTGTAACAAAACTGAATTGGCGAACTCTGTTCATCAACTACTTACAACAATTGCCGATGAAACTTGTACGAACGCTTTTGCCAGCTGTGCTGACATGTGCGATAGCCGCATGCAGGCCTGCCCCAACAAATGAATTGGTGATCACGGGCTCGAGTACCGTGGCGCCCCTCGTTGCAGAACTGGCCGCCGCGTTTGAGTCTCAACACCCCGGCTGGCGTATCGATGTGCAAAGCGGTGGCAGTAGTCGTGGTATCAGGGATGTTCGGCAGGGACTGGCAGATGCCGGCATGATCTCGCGCGCCCTCGCTACGGATGAACAGGACCTGATTACACATACCCTCGCCATTGACGGCATCGCGCTGATCGTCCATGCCGATAATCCGCTAAAATCGCTATCCGATGATGAAATTCGACGGATCTATAGTGGCGATGAACAAACATGGTCAGCCTTGGGCGGTCATAATCGGCCGATCACGGTCATCAACAAGGCGGAAGGACGCGCCACCTTGAAGGTTTTTCTGGCCCATATTGAACTGGATAACCGGGTCGTGGAGGCGGACCTGATTGCCGGCGAAAATCAGCAGGTGGTAGAAACGGTTGCGCGCGATCCCGCTGCCATAGGTTACGTCTCTATCGGTACGGCGAAGTATGAGATGGACAATGGCGCTTCGATAAAATTGCTGCTCTTGGCCGGGTACGAGGCAACGGTGGCCAATGTGCAAGCCGGTGATTATCCCCTGAGCCGGCCGTTGAACCTGGTAACACGCAATGAGCCGAATGAAGACCTGGCAGCTTTTATGAAATTTTGGCGTACGCCGGAGGCAACCGAAATCATCCAGAGGCACTATTTTGTCCCGGCAACGGAATGAGTTCTGGTTGTATTTCACACTGGCTTCTGCGGCGGGGCTCGCGGGTCTATTGCTGATACCAGTCGTGTTACTTTTAATCCTCGAAAGTCTGCCACTTCTGGCACCAGCAGCCCTGTGGGAATCGCTGACCTCCGCCGCCTGGCATCCCCGGGCAGGAGAGTTCGGTCTCCTCGCGATGATGGTGGCAAGCTTGTTGATCAGCGCGCTGGCTCTGGCCCTGGCCGCGCCACTGGGAATCTTGTATGCAGTATGGCTGAACCTCTATCTTCCGCGCCGCTGGACAAACCGGCTGCGTCCGCTACAGGAATTACTTGCCGGGATTCCATCTGTCGTTTACGGGCTGTGGGGCCTCGTAGTCCTGGTGCCGATGATCAATAGCTACGCGCCACCCGGCGCGAGTCTGTTGGCCGCCGTCCTGGTGCTGGCACTGATGATTCTACCCTTCAGCGCATTAGTGACTGACGCGGCGTTACAAGCCCCTATCCGGCATCGAATGTCCGCGGCACAGGCATTGGCCGTGTCGCGCTGGGGAACCTTCCGTCGAGTCCTCTGGCCTGAAGCGCGCGCAACCATTATTGGTGGCATCGTCTTGCAATTCGGGCGCGCCCTCGGGGAAACATTGGCGGTTGTGATGGTCGCGGGAAACGTTGTGCAGTTTCCTGGCTCACTGTTTGACCCGGTGCGCACTCTCACGGCCAACATCGCCCTGGAAATGAGCTATGCCACCGGTACACATCACACTGCTCTGTTTTTGAGCGGACTGGTGCTGATGTTGATAACGCTCATACTCATGTTCCAGATTAATCGGCGCGGGGTGGCAATATGACTATCGATCGTCGCGACTATGGCGGCTTCGTGCTTTGCAGTGTCGCCGGAATCACTGTCATTGTGCCCCTGGTATGGATGATTCTCGCCCTGGCGCAATCAGGCCTGCCGGGTCTCGAATGGGAATTTCTGGTGGCGGCACCTTCGCAGTCCGGTCGAGCGGGTGGCATTGGGCCAATGATTGTATCCACCGCCCTGATTCTGGGCGTATGTCTCGCTGCCATCATTCCTGTCGGACTCGGCACCTCACTTTATCTGAGTCAGTATGTTTCATCGACCAGCCCTCAGGCAAGCTGGTTGGGTTACTCCCTGGACGTCCTTGCCGGTACGCCTTCAATTGTCTTCGCCCTGTTCGGATATCAGTTCTTCGCCATCACTTTGGGCCTCGGTTTTTCCATTCTCGCCGGCGGCCTGACGCTTGCCTGCATGACACTACCTTTGATGGTTCGTACCAGTGAGCAAGCCCTGCGGGCTGTACCACTGGAATTACATCAGGCGGGCGAGGCACTGGCGCTGTCCCGCCCCGGCATGATCTGGCATGTGTTGCTACCCGCGGCCATGCCGGGCATCGTTGCGGGTACCATTTTGAGCATTGGACGAGCGCTGGCGGAGACGGCTGTACTTCTGTTCACCGCAGGCTACGTGATGCGGCTTCCCGGCTCGCTGCTTGATTCCGGCCGTGCCTTGTCCGTTCACATTTTCGACATGGCCATGAACGTGCCCGGCGGTATGCCCGTCGCCTCACGAACCGCGTTGGTACTGCTAACACTGGTCATTTTGATTAATATCGGAGTCAGACGCATGCTCCTTCACCATAAACGGATTTACTATGAACAGACGAATTAGTATGTCCGATAACGCGACCACATTTGCCAATGAGCATACCCAATCGAATCGCACCGCCCCCGAGGTTTCAATCGTGGGTCTGTCCGTTTACTACGGCAATACGGCAGCGATTACAAACGCCACACTGACCGTTCCCGGCGGATCGCTCATGGCACTTGTTGGCCCCAGCGGTTGCGGCAAGACCAGTCTGTTAAATTGTATCAATCGCATGAACGACACCATTGCCGATTGCCGAGTTGAAGGGCGGATAACCATTGACGACCTCGACGTTCAGGATCCATCCGTGGACGTCAATCTATTGCGTCAGCGTGTGGGTATGGTATTTCAGCAACCAAACCCATTTCCACTTTCCATCGCCGAGAACATACACTTTCCCTTACGTGAACACGGCGTACATCGTCGTGCCGAGCTCGATAAAAGAACCATGAAGGTGCTCAATGCCGTGGGCTTGTGGGACGAAGTCAAGGACCGACTTCGATCATCCGCTTTGTCCCTCTCGGGTGGTCAACAACAACGACTATGCATCGCAAGGGCGCTGGCACTGGAGCCGGAAGTTCTGTTGCTGGACGAGCCATGTTCGGCACTGGATCCACTGGCAACTGAGCAGATTGAACGGTTGATCGAGGATCTCAAACAACAATATACATTGTTAATGGTTACCCATAACCTCGCACAGGCACGCCGGGTTGCCGATCACGTTACGGTGTGCTGGATAGACGAAAACTGTGGTTGTGTCGTCGAATCAGGCAGCCGCGAAAGTATATTCATCAACTCCGATCACCCGGTGACGAAAGCATATTGCCGTGGCGACAAGGGCTAATAATTACACTAACGGATAACGGACCACAGGTTCGAGAATTCGTCACGCCACAGAATCTTATCGTCGGGGGGCGCCTTCCAGTGAGAAAAATCTTCTGCCAGTGGCTCCAATGCGGACGGGTCCGGCGCCAACGAAACCCAAACAGCCGGAAACTTGTGCATGGACGGGTCGCCGGCGGATTCATGGTATAAGATCGCAAGATCCAGTTCGTGCGCTATCGCGTTAAGTACCGGCAACAGATCAACATGCTGATTCGAGATGTGGTATGCAATCACGCCATCCGACTTCAGATGTTGCAATAATTCTTCAATGGCTTCCAGCGTTGCCAGATGGACGGGTATGGAGCCACTGGTAAACACATCCATAACAATCAGGTCGTAAATATTTGCGGGTCTTTCGCGCATTTTGATGCGGGCATCGCCAACATGATAATGAAGTGTGGAATCCGATTCAGGCAACACGGAAAAAAAACGGTTTGCTATGTCGATCACCGCCGGGTCAAGCTCGAACAGATCGAACGTATCATTTTCGTCGCCAAACTCAACCACGGTACCGATTCCCAAACCTACAACAGCAATCCGTGAAGGATTTTCAGTTTCAAACAAGTCAGGCACGCCGGTGCCTTCATGATAGTAGGCAATCGGCAGGTGCTCCAAAGGTTCCTCCGAGAACTGTCGTCCATGAACATGCGTACCGGCCACCAGACTCCTGGTCGTGTATGGATCAGCCGACGTACGTACCGCGTACGTGCTGTAGAAGGTACGCGTCTGATAAAGGGTCTTACCCGTAAACCCTGTTTCCTGCATTACATAGGACATGGCAAAGGAAGTCATGGTGGCGCCGCGGAACAACCATACGGTGAGTTTCTGCATCGAAAACCGACTGACAATAATGTAATAAACTGCAACTATGATGACGACGTAGAATTCAAAGGTGGAATCGAACATTATGGGCGCAATCACGGCTGCGAGAATTCCGCCAAGACTGCCGCCTGCTGCCAGCTGTAGGTAGAAGTCTGTCAAATCCTCTTTATGCGGTTTGCTGCGTTCGAGATCGCCATGAAAAATCATGCAAACACAAAAGAGGCAACTCAATGCGGCGATAATCTTGAAGCCGAAGCTGAATTCATAGTAGCCACCGGCGGCTATCAGCAACAGGAGTATTGAACCAACGCCAACGAGTGTACGCAGGTTACCGGGTACAGATATGACCGGGAAAAGAAAGCAAATAATAAACGTGAGCAGATAAAGGCTGAGAGGTATCACCCACAGAAGTGGCAGATTGGCCAGATCCACCGTCAGGAAATGTGTAATAACCACTAGTAACGCAGACGGCACCATGGCCAGAAATATCCACCGCAACCGTAGATTGTGAGTCAATTCGATTCGATTCGTGATACCAGGCAGTACGGGCCGGCGGTTATACATCAGATACAGGACAATCGCAGTAGCAAGAAGCGTTGTGTAACCGAGATAGAATCCGGTCCATAACCAGGACTGACCGGAGTTGGTAAGATAACGCTCCACCACAAACGGGTATATCAGTAACCCCGCCAGCGACCCCAGATTCGAAACGCCATATTGAACATAGGGGCTGTGATGTACCGTCCGGGTGTCGTTGGCAATCCAGTACTGCAACGCCGGGCTGGTGGTAGCCAATAGCAGATAAGGCACCCCGACTGATGAGGCCAGCACCAGAAACAGCTGGAATGCAGGTGGGTTGTCGCCGGAGCTGGGCATAGCCGGCGAAACAGGCAAATAAAACATTGAAAGAAACAGCAGGCTGACCATAACCAACATGTGCCGCCGTATACCGATACGTCGTACCAGTACATGGGTCAGACCGTAACCGATCAGCAATGATAGCTGAAAGAATACCAGGCTGGTGATCCAGATGGATGCGCCCCCGCCAAAATGAGGCAAAAGCATTTTTGAGATAAGAGGCTGTACCAGAAACAGCAGGAAGGCGGACAGGCCGATGGTTAGAGAGTAGATCACGCCGAGGCTTTCGCCATCACTACGGATGGATATCGGTACCTTCTTCTTATTTGATTTGTTGGTCTATTCAGACTCTTCCAGCATGTAGTCGACCAGCGCCTTCAGCTCCTCGTCGGAACAATTAAAACAGGTCCCCTTGGCGGGCATCGCGGGAGGCATCCCCTCAATAGCGCTGGCATACAAGGTATCTATACCCTTGTCCAGCCTTTTTCCCCATTCTTCGGTATCACCCAATTTGGGCGCGTCCGCGACGCCTGCGTCATGGCAGTTCGCGCAGGTTTTATTGTAGGTAGCCGCAATATCACCATCGCCGTTAGCCTGGTCCGTGTCGCCCGAATCTGCGGTTGCTGTGGGCTCGGTAGCTGCCGAGCCGTCGCTGTCCCCTTCGCCGGGACATTCCTGACCTTCTATACAAACCTTGCCAACTTTCTGGATTCGCTCCGCTATTTTTTCTTCTACTGTCGCGGCCATGGCCAGGTGGGCCAATCCGGCGACAATGACGAACAACATCAAAATACTCTTTTTCACAACAAAATTCCCGGTTTCTAAAAACGGTGTGTCTGGCCCAAACGCGCGCAATTATAACCTAATCATGGGGCTTAGGTCATATTGCCTCAGTTGGTCTCATCAAAGTCCCGGTGACGGTTGAACTGGAATACAGTGGATGTTCCCGCTTCCACCACGGACTGCTCGGAAACCATGGTCAAAACCGCCTGTTCCCTGAATTCAGGCAGCGATTGAGCGCCGACATTGACCATGGTACTGCGTAGCTTGAACAAGGTGGTTTCGAGCACTTCAGTCAAACTGCCTACCAGCGGAACATAGGCGTCTACACCTTCCTCGAACATGAGTTCTCGCGAACTCATGCTGTCTTCATAACGTTGCCAGTTCTGCGCCCGACGCGTGCCTTCTCCCCAATAAGGCTTGTACATCTGTCCATTGATCGAGGTCTTGGGAGTCGGACTTTCTTCCGTCATGGCGAAGTAGCGACCCATCATAACGAAGTCGGCACCCATGGCCAGGGCAATAACGATCTGCGTATCATTGGCCAGGCCGCCATCCGAGCAAATCGGAATATAGCGGCCTGTCTCCCTATGGTATTGGTCACGACGACTGACAATGTCCAGCAAGGCCGAAGCCTGGCCGCGACCCACGCCTTTTTGCTCTCGTGTGATACAAATCGAACCACCGCCCATACCAACCTTGATGAAGTCTACGCCGCTATCTTCGACCAGATAGTCGAAACCTTCGGCCGAAACGACATTACCACCACCGATAACAATCTCATGACCGAAATTTTCGCGGATCCAGCGGATACCTTCCCGTTGATACTCGGTAAAACCATCCGATGAATCGAAACACAGCACGTCGACGCCGGCTTCGATCAACGCAGGAACCCGTTCTTGATAATCGTGGGTGTTTATGGCCGCACCAACACAGAGCCGCTTGGATTCATCCAATAGTTCCATCGGGTGGCGGCGATGATCTTCATAATCCTTTTTGAACACCAGCGCGGTCAACTTCCCTTTTTTATCCAAAATAGGCAGGCAATCCTTCTTGTGCTGGTGCAGCAGTTGATTGGCTTCCCGCAGGGTGATCCCATCCCAACCGTGGATCACGTCTTCAATAGGCGTCATATGTTCACCTACCGTACGGTCCAGATCGTCCTCGAACTCCCAGAAATCCTGATCTGTAATTAACCCTAGCAATTTGCCTGTGGCTGTGCCGTCATCGGTCACAGGCACGGTGGAATGGCCGGTTCTTTGCATCAATTCGGTTACTTCTCGCAAAGTCGTTTCCCGCTTGGCATTAGAGTCACTTTGTACAAATCCGGCCTTGTGGCTTTTGACTTCGTGCACCATCTTCGCCTGCTCGCTGACCGGTTGTGAACAGAAGATAAAACCAAGGCCACCCTGGCGAGCCAGCCCAATGGATAATTTAGTACCCGAAACTGCCTGCATGGACGCAGACACCATGGGTATATTCATCTTGAATCGTGGCAACTGGTTGTCTCCCACCGGGGATAACAGGGCGCTCAAATCCACATCGCGCGCTTGCAGCCCTTTGCGGGTTAACCGTGGAATCAGCAAGTACTCGGAAAAGGTTCGGGATATATCTTCGAGAATCTTCGCCATTTATAACTCCTGACTACCATGAAAATTATACATAGTTTCACACATTGGAATGAGTGAAATTTGGGGTGCTTTAAAACAATCGTTTTGAAGCTCAGACAGGCGAGGAATCAGGATTGCTGATTGACAGCAGTGTCTCAGGGGGACTGAGATGGTTCTGGAATTCGCCATGGCGAATTCTAGGCAAAAAGGAATGGGGTTTCAATGCGAGTCATGATTTTTTGATTCAGAGAGCTCAGGGCTCAACCGTCGTGCTCAGCACAAGATGAATATGCAGAGGTAGAATTCACTTGTCTCGCAGGCAACCCGCTCAGCCTGCGAGACAGCGCGCAAGCTGGTACCGGCTTTGAGCTGACAGATAACACCTTTTTAATTAAGTACTTTAGTTTATAGCTATAACATATTGATAGTAAACGAGGTTTCTATATGGTATAAGGTTCTTACGGAATACAGGGCGCCTACAATGTCCATGAACAAGTCGGAACTCATCAAGCGCATGTCTGGTCGACTCGATCAGTTGACGACTCGGGACGTGGATTTGGCCGTTCATACGATTCTTGAACTCATGTCCGAAAGCCTGGCAAACGGTAACCGCATCGAAATCAGGGGCTTCGGTACCTTCTGCAATCACTTCCGTAAGTCACGCACGGTTCGCAATCCCAGAACCGGCGAAGTCGGTATTTTCAAGCCGGGAAAATTCGTGCCTCATTTCAAGCCGGGCAAGAATCTGAAGCGGCGCGTCAACGCCTCTCGTGTTGAAAGTGCCACATTTCAGGCCGGCAACGATGAATACACACTCAAATCATGATCGAGGCGGGTATCTCTATATTGAGCGCCAGTGGCAAGTGATCGGAATTCACGCTACCTAATGTACGTGCGTTCTGTGTCTTCAGGTGCGGGGATACCAGAATATGGTCCAGTGCCTTCGCAGGTTTCCAGCTTGGGTACGTGTAATGGCTTAGCGCCGGTGCCACCAGATTCGTTCGACGCAGTGGCGAGTCCTTCAGCAACTGGTTCAGGCTTGCGTTCAGGTCACCCATGAGAACAACATGCTTGTATTGCATGATGAGTTCTGCGAGGTAGTTAAGTTGCAGCCATCTCGCCCTGCGACTCAATGACAGGTGTGCACCTATGATGGCAAGCGCGTCCGGCCCATCACCAAACGTCATGACCATCGCTCCGCGGCCCGGAATCGCGCCTGGCAATCGATGGTCCTCTACCTGTGAGGGTACGAAACGAGACAGAACACCGTTGCCATGCTGGCCCAGGAGGCCAAGATTTCGATTGCGCTGAGCGTAAGAATAAGGAAAGCGGGCATGATTCGCCAAAAAGTCCACCTGATTGACAAATCCGCTACGTAAGCTGCCACCATCAATTTCCTGCAATGCCACCACATCGAACTCGGCAAACAAGTCTGCGATGGAGCGAAGGTTTAACTGATGATCGTCACGTGCAATCACGTGTTGCCAACCACGAGTAAAATAGTGGCGATACGCGGTCGTCTGAATTCCTGCCTGAATATTAAAGCTCAATAACCGGAGGTGACGGACCCTCTGATCTTGCTCGCAGGACGATGGCGCAACCTCTTCGCGAAGCATAGTGCTCGCTATTCGCTGGCCGCTAGGGCCTGCCTCTCTCGGGAAATTAGATATTCAGCCACCTCCAGCATTTCCGGATTACTCCCTGCCATACTGCCTTCAATTCGATACTTGCCATTGACGATAATAGCGGGCACACCGGAAGCCCGGTAGGCACGTCCTCTGGCCTGCGCCTGTTGGACGGCTGCTCTCACGCCGAAGGAGCTGAAAACCTTGGCAAAGTCGTTCGGATCGACACCGAATTCAGAAAAGAAGGACGCACTGCGTTTGGGATCATTGAGCCTCATACCTTGCGCGTGGATAGCTTGAAACAACGGTGTATGAATTTCCTCAAGAACTTCCAATGCTTCGGCCGTGTAATAAATCTGCGCGTACAGCTTATAGTCCTGGTTCCAGACCGCGGGAGATCGACGAAATTCAACGTCGGCTGGCAGCTCTGTCTTCCACTTGGATATCATCGGATCGAACCGGTAACAATGCGGGCACCCATAGGAAAAGTATTCCGTCACCACCACCTTGTCTGATTCCCTGGTATTCACAGGGGTATTCAATCGCTCGTAGTGAGTGCCCTCTTGATACTCGAATGGCGCAGCCTGGAGTCCGGCTGCTGATATCCAGACGATTAATCCAAGAAAAATAAAGCCAGCCTTTTTCATAAATCACCCGAATGCAAAGTAGTTAGGAACATTTTAGACCCATCGGTGTATGCCGGGTTCCCCAACAAATTATTTGAGAGTCTATCTGGAATCAATACAGGCCGTGTAAGTAACTGGATACCGCCTCAATTTCCTCGTCGCTCATATCCATTGCAATACTACGCATCATACGTCCATCACCATCATTGGTGCGTTCGCCTGTACGAAATGCCTTGAGCTGCTTTTCCAGGTATTCGGGCCACTGTCCGGCCAGGGCGGGAAACGCCGCCGGATTATTACCCTCGCCCTGTGGCAAATGGCAGGCGGTACAGGCCGCGATATTCTTGCGCGGAATCCCGACTCTGTAAATCTTCTCCCCGAGTTCCACCAGGTCTTCCCTCGCAGCACCTCTGTCAGGCTCCTGCATGGCGTAAAAGGCGGCAATATCTTCAAAATCCTGCCGGTCCAGGTTATTCAAAAGGCCGGTCATCTGCGGGGAATCGCGTTCACCACTTTTGATATCGACAAGCTGCTTGACGATATATTTGGGATTTTGGCCGGCAAGATCCGGGAATGCGCCGGCGGGGCTATTACCGTCAGCCCCGTGGCAGGCGTTGCATGTCGCAATCAATGTCTCGCCTCTATCGGCGTCGCCCTCGGCCAATGCTGTCGCCGCCGCAATTGAAATTAGTAATCCGATCAGTACTCTCGCCATGCCTTAGTCGTCCTGGGTTGCAAATTCGATTGAGTAGTCTGCCTGCTGACAGTGCTAAAATGGGCGGTCATTATATAACAAACTATCCGCCATGACTTCCCGCTTACCCGATTCCGTCAATTTTCAACAGTCCAGCTTTGTCACCAGTGCTTCGACCCTGAAGCAATGTCCGCCGGATGAGGGTATCGAGGTGGCCATTTGCGGACGCTCGAACGCCGGCAAGTCCAGCGCAATCAATTATCTCACAGGTAATCGTAAGCTTGCCCGGACCAGTAAAACGCCAGGGCGGACCCAGTTGCTGAATTTTTTCCAGGTAATAGACGATTTCAGACTGGTCGACCTGCCCGGTTACGGTTACGCGAAGGTACCCAACGCCGTAAAGGACAAGTGGCATCAGCAGATAGATGCGTATCTGCGGGAACGGGAATCCCTGATCGGCCTGATCCTGGTGATGGATATTCGCCATCCCCTCAAGGAGTTCGATCTCATGATGATCGACTGGATTCAACACGCCGACCTGGCCATGCACATTCTGTTGACCAAGTGCGACAAGTTAAAGCGAGGTACGCGCAAGTCAGCCTTGCGGGAGGTACAAAATTCTCTGCCGCCTTCCATCACCGTGCAGCTGTTTTCAGCCACCGAAGAGATGGGTCGGGAAGATCTGATCAAGGTTATCGCGAAATGGATTGAGCCCATAGAGGAGCTGTAACTCCTGCAGACAAAAAAAAGGCTCTGGTTATCTGTTGGGGAGGGCGACAACCAGAGCCTCACGACTTCGGTTCTTTTGGGGGAAAAATCACCGAAGCTTTGCTGCCGAAACTCAACTTAAGAGGTTCTGTTAGTTATGACTGGGGGTTAAAAGCAAAGTTCCCGTAAATGCGAAATTTCTTCCAGTTTTTTTAGGGCTGTAGCCCTAGTGGGCACCTTCCCAATCATCGCTTACACCCACTTCGACCAACAGCGGGATGGACAGTTCCGCAGCCCCACTCATCATTTCCTGCACACGACCCTGAACCTCGTCCAGGGCCTCTTCCCGGACCTCCAACACGAGTTCGTCGTGCACCTGCATGATAATTGCGGCATCCGTGTGGCTGGAGGTGAGCCAATCGTCTACCTTGACCATGGCTCTTTTGATGATGTCCGCAGCACTGCCCTGCATCGGCGCATTGATCGCGGTTCGCTCGGCTGCCTGTCGGCGCTGATAATTACTGGTGTTAATTTCAGGCAGATACAATCGGCGACCGAACAATGTTTCTACAAAGCCTTGTTCGGCCGCGAGTTCCCGGGTCTCCTCCATGTACCGGCGAACGCCTGGATAGCGGTCGAAATACCGGTCGATGTATTCCTGAGCGTCATGACGGCTTATGTTCAATTGACGGCCGAGACCGTAGGCAGACATGCCATAGATCAATCCAAAGTTTATGGCCTTGGCATTGCGACGCTGAAAATCCCTGACTTTATCGATGGGCGTACCGAACACTTCCGCAGCCGTCGCCCGATGAATATCCTCGCCCGCGGCGAAGGCCTTCAACAAACCTTCATCGCCGGACAGGTGCGCCATGATCCGCAGCTCGATCTGCGAGTAATCGGCGGCCATCAGCTTGTACCCTGGCTCGGCAATGAATGCCTTGCGAACGCGACGGCCTTCCTCCGTGCGTATGGGGATATTTTGAAGGTTCGGGTCAGTACTGGATAACCTTCCGGTCGCGGTAACCGCTTGATGATAGGAAGTGTGAACCCGGCCGGTGCTCTGGCGTATTTGTTTGGGTAGTTGATCGGTATAGGTCGACTTAAGCTTGCTAAGCCCTCGATACTCCAGAATAACCCGCGGCAGCGGATAATCCAGAGCTAACTCCTGCAATACTTCTTCCGCGGTGGAGGGTTGCCCTTTGGGCGTTTTCTTCAAGACTGGCAGCTGCAGCTTGTCGAAGAATATCTCCTGCAGCTGCCTGGGCGAGCCCAGATTGAATTCTTCACCGGCAAGTTCAAAGGCCTCTTCCTTGAGTGCCGCCATCCGCTGATCCAACTCCTTGCTCTGCTGCTCCAGCAGCTCCTGATCCAGCAATACGCCCTTTCTCTCAATGCGAGACAGCACAGGTACCAGCGGTAACTCTATTTCCTCGAACACCTTTTTAAGCGACGGTTCCGCAGACAATCTGGGCCAGATGGCATGATGTAATCTTAAAGTGATATCGGCATCTTCAGCCGCGTAGTCAGCCCCCTTGGCCAAATCAACCTGATTGAACGTCAGCTGCTTCGCCCCTTTGCCGGCGACATCCTCGAACCGGGTTGTATTCAGACCCAGGTACTGCAACGCCAGATCATCCATATTGTGGCGGGAAGCGACTGAATTCAGCACATAGGATTCAAGCATGGTATCGAACGCAATACCTGCGACTTCGACGCCATGCCTGGCGAGCACGCTCATATCGTACTTGAGATTCTGACCGACCTTGGCCTGCGCCGGGTCTTCCAGTATTGGCTTCAGCCTCGACAAGACCAAATCCTTATCCAGCTGCGACGGAGCACCTTCATAGTCATGCCCAAAAGGGACATAGGCTGCCTCACCTTCCGCGTCGGCAAACGAGATTCCCACCAGCTCCGCATCCATGAAGTGCAGGCTCGTCGTCTCCGTATCGAAAGCAAAGAGATCGACGCCTTGCAGACGTCCAATCCACTCGTTCAGCGCAGCCTCCGTGAGTATCAGGTCATAGGTTGTCGCCGCAACATCACCTTCTTCTTCGAAGTCCTGTAGTTCATTGGCCCATGCCTTGAACTCGAGGTCCCTGAAGGTTTCTAACAGGAACCTGTTGTCCGGCTCTGACAACGTCAAATCTTCCGGTGTGACCTCCAGGTCAACATCTTCCCGTATAGTTGCCAGCTCGTGAGAGACCGGCAGAATTTCCAGCGAGGCACGCAGATTCTCGCCCACCTTGCCCTTGATCTCGTCCGCATGATTCATGATCTCTTGTAGCGTGCCATATTCCTGAAGCCATTTGACCGCCGTTTTCGGACCACACTTGGGCACCCCGGGTATATTGTCAGAAGTGTCACCCACCAGCGCGAGATAATCTACAATCTGATCGGGACGAACACCGAACTTCTCTAACACGCCGGCTTCGTCCATGACGGTATCCGTCATGGTGTTGATCAGCGTTATATATTCGTTAACGAGCTGAGCCAAATCTTTGTCGCCGGTTGAGATCACCACGTTTTTCCGGTTCTCGGTGGCCTGCCTGGCGAGGGTACCAATCACGTCATCGGCTTCGACATTGTCGATAACCAACAAGGGAACTCCCATCGCTTGAATGATCTGCTTGATGGGCTCGATCTGCGTACCCAGTTCTTCCGGCATGGGTGGGCGCGTCGCCTTGTACTCCGCATAGATGTCATTGCGGAATGTCTTGCCCTTGGCGTCGAACACAACAGCAATATGACTGTCCGGATAGTCACTCATCAGTTTCCGGATCATACTGATAACACCCCGAATGGCGCCTGTCTGGTGCCCCTTGGTGCTCATCAATTTGGGTAGTGCATGGTAGGCCCTGAAAAGGTAGGATGAGCCGTCAACCAATACCAGTGGATTAGGGTCTGTCATTTCGATGATATCCTGTAGTTCATAGCGACCTTACTTTGAAACGAAGAGATATTTCAATGATTCTGCTACGCACGATCGTGATATTGATGCTGGCTTTGCCGGCATATACTTATGGCGCGACATCCGAAGACGTCCGTAACGATGATATCGAAATCGTGGAAGGCAAAGACCGGACTATATACGAATATCGCACCAACGGCGTGCTGATGATGATCAAAGTGGTGCCAAAAAAGGGACGGCCTTATTACATGGTACCTGCAGACGGCTCGCCCCATTATGAAGGCATAGATCGAGCGGAAACGTTATACCCCCGCTGGATCATACTCGAATGGTAACTGATGGCCGCGTTTACTACTTTTGACCGCGCGCGGCTCGAGCAACATCTGAATTTGTTTGAACTGGGAGAGCTGGTCTCTTTCAGCCCCGTCGAAGCAGGTATCGAGAACTCCAACTACCTGGTCACATTGAGTGATGGCGGCGGAGAATCCGAATACATTCTGACCATTCTCGAATCCCTTTCCTTCGATGAGGTGTCGTTTTTCAACGCCCTGCTGGGTCATTTAGCCAACCAGGGACTGCCCGTGCCCGTGCCCCGCCAGACTCTCGATGGTATGAGCTGTACCATTTTTTGCGGCAAACCGTCCATCTTGTGTCCCAAACTAACGGGTAGCAATCCATCCATTGTGGACGGACCAGGCAGTCATGAGACGGGGCGCGCATTGGCACGTATACACCTCGCGAGCGATTCGTTTCCTTTGTCTCCCGAAAAAATCCGCCGCAATCCCTATAGCCCGGGCTGGGCGAAGTCGACATTGCGCCAGGCCAAATCCCGGTTAAGTGCTGAAGATTATGCCTTGTTGTCCGATTATGTCGCGTGCTATGAAGTGGCCAGCAGGCTGGATCTGCCTCGAGGCATCATTCACGGTGATCTGTTCCGGGACAACACGCTGTTCGCCCACGGCCATCTGACCGGTATCATCGATTTTTATCACGCCTGCCACGATGTACTCAGTCTGGATCTCGCCATAACTCTGAATGACTGGTGCAGCGATAAAACCGGCGGGATCGATACACATCTGGCAACAGAAATGATCGCTGGTTATGAATCGGTCCGATCATTGACAACCCTCGAACACGCAATGCTCCAGGACCTCCAGAAGGCAGCCGCCATGTGCTTTGTGTTGTCCAGACTTCAAAGTGGAGAAAACGGCCAATATCTGAAAGATCCCGAGGAGATTCTCAGAATCGCCCGGGCCCTGGCAGCAACGGGTTAACAGTGCAAATAGAACAATCCGAACCATGAATTTTCATCGCTCCAGCAATGGTGTCGGCTAAAGCCCGCACGCCTTGCCATGCTCAGGAATTCATCTGTCGAATATTTATGTGAGTTCTCCGTATGAATTCGCTCGCCGGCCTGAACCGAAAATGTCTCGCCGGCAACCGAGAACTCCTGGTCCACAAGACTGACCAGAAACATTTGCATACAGCCTTGTTCGTCATTGTATTCCGCCAGATGCGCAAAGTTGGAGATATCAAAATCGGCGTCGAACTCGCGATTAAGATGCTCCAGAATATTAAGGTTGAACGCTGCGGTCACACCCGCGGCATCATTATAGGCGTCATTGAGGATATCCCGATCCTTCTTTAGATCGACGCCGATCAACAATCCACCCTCGGCACCGACCAGCTTTCTCACCCTGATCAGAAAGTCCAGAGCGGTATCCCGATTGAAATTGCCGATACTGGAGCCCGGAAAGAAGCCAACACGCTTTGCGTCGACATCGAACGGCAATTGGAACTCGTGGGAATAATCAACGCACGCAGCGCGAACTTCCAACCATGGATACTCCCTCGCCAACGCATTGGCTGAGGAAGCAAGATACTCTCTGGATATATCCAAAGGCGCATAAACCTTTGGCTTCAGGTTTTCCAGCAGGATTCTGATCTTTTCACTGCTGCCACTACCATATTCAATTAACAAACAATCCCGACCAACAACGTTGGCTATCTCGTCTACATGTTGCGCGAATAGCGACATTTCTGTTCGCGTTGGATAATATTCAGGCTGTCTGGTAATTTCCGTAAACAGCTCGGACCCTTTTTCATCGTATAAAAATTTGGGTGGGATACACTTCTCGGACCTTTTTAAACCTTCACGCAATTGTGCCGCTGCGTCCTCGGGCTCGGGAAGATTGTCGTAAAAATAGACGGATTCTGTAGACACCAGCTCAACCTCCCTGTTTGTTAATCGACGCTTGCCAATCGAATTCCTGTGAACTGCCAACAATCTTCAGGATAAAAGAAATTTCTGTATGTGCGCCTGATATGCGAGGCGGGTGTGACACAGGAGCCGCCCCTTAACACCAACTGATTGGCCATAAACTTGCCATTGTATTCGCCAAGCGCACCTGCAAACGGTTTGAAACCGGGGTACGGACCATAACTGGACTGAGTCCACTCCCATACGTCACCAAATACCTGCCGCACTCCTTTGTCCGGGAAAGAAACCGGTTCGGGGTGTAGCGCCCCCGAGTCGACAAAGTTACCAACTACGTCAGCGTCACCGGCCATGACCTCCCACTCCTGCTCCGTGGGTAGACGCATACCTTTCCAACTGGCAAACGCCTCCGCTTCATAGCCACTGACATGACAAACCGGTTTATTCATTGCCAACCGTTCTACTCCGTCAAGCGTATATTCGAACCACTCACTGTCTTTCTTGAACCAGTACAAAGGAGAGGGAATATTTTCGTCCGAGCGTGCCTTCAACATGCTCCAGGCATCTGAAAGCCAGAGCTCGGGGCGCTGATAACCACCATCCTCGATAAATTCCAGAAACTCACCGTTGGTAATAAGCCTATCGCTGATCGCAAAATCCCGAACGAGTATATCATGTCGCGGAGATTCGTTATCAAAAGCAAAGTTCAACCCTGAAATTGAATCTGTGGGTACGCCAATTTTGAATATGCCGCCTTCATACTCGACAAAGTTTAGCGGCTGACTGGTCTGGCGATAGTTATTATCCGCACCGTTGGAACGATAAGGCGGGCACAAAGGGTTATTACCCAGATTGTATTTGATATCGGTAAAAAGCAGTTCCTGATGCTGTTGCTCGTGGTGCAAGCCCAACGCAATTCGAAATTGCTGATCCTGATCGATATCGCTGTCAATCAGCCTGAGCATGTGCTCATCCACATGTCGTCGGTATTCAAGCACTTCATCCAGCGTCGGTCGCGACAAGAGACCTCGTTTCGACCTGGGATATTGCTCACCGACGCCGTTATAATAGGAATTGAATAACACCTCGTAAGCGTCATCATAAACCTGATATCCACGCACAAATGGTTTCAGCAAAAACGTTTCGAAAAACCACGTTACATGGGCCAAATGCCATTTCGGGGGACTGGCATCATCCATTGGCTGCACGAGATAATCTTCTATCTCCAGCGGTTCACAGATATCCAGAGATTGTTGCCGTACAGCCAGATAGCTTGAACCAAGACTCTCGCGAGAGAAGCTCACAATTTCACCATTGTTATTTTCGATCTGCCCGCCAGTTTAATGGATACAAAGCAGATTAAACAGGACATTTGATCGGTTACAGCCATGCAATATGTTAACAATATAGCTATGTCGCACCGGCTAGCGAATCGCTGTAACAATACTGGCTATATCTTCTGATTGATGAGGCGGCTTAATAAAACCTTTATAATTGGCCTTGTCATCCACGACGACGATACTGGTACTATGTTCAACGAGATATGTGCCCGGCTCGTCGCCGGGCATCTTCGCAAAGCCGATATTGACCTGGTCGGCCAAATTGACAGTCTCGTCAAACGTACCGGTATAGCCGACGAAATTCGGATTAAATCCCTGCACATACTGACCCATCAGCTCCGGCGTATCCCGGTCCGGGTCTACGCTGACCATCACGACTTGCGGCGAATTGTCCATTTGATTCACAGCCCGATTGAGTACGGACAGGGTCGTTGGGCAGACGTCCGGGCAGTGGGTAAAGCCGAAAAACAGTAGCGACCACTGGCCTTTAAGGGATTCCAGTCCAACTTCATTACCCTCACTATTGACCAAGGAAAATTCTTCAAGAGCCTGCGCTTCCGGCAGGTTGAAATAGCCGAGCTCGCGCAACTGCTCCTCGGTCAATTGGCGCGAGCCCACGAAACTCGATACGAATAATATCAGTACCAGGGCAACGAACCCGAGAGTCCAGAACAACGTGTTTCTGATGCCCTTGTCCATAGTCAGCTCAATGCCAGATAGTTTACAGGAAGCAGATAATGATCCAGCAACAGCGCGATAAACAGCGCGAACAGATATACGATGGAATACTTGAAGGTCGCTATCGGTGCATCGGGATTATTTCCTGCCAGCATCGCCAGTGACCAGTATATAAATCCCGCACCAAGACCCAAAGCAGCTGCAAGATACAGAAAATTACTCATACCGATCAACCACGGCATGATAGATACGATAACAAGAATAATGGTGTACAACAGAATCTGGATCTTGGTATACCAGTCACCATGAGTGACCGGTAACATGGGCACATCGACCTGACGGTACTCTTCCTTTCTGTCTATTGCCAGGGCCCAAAAGTGCGGCGGCGTCCAGGCAAAAATGATTAACAACAATACCAGGCCACCACTATCGATAGTGCCTGTCACCGCTGTCCAACCAAACAGAGGCGGAGCGGCACCAAACAGACCACCGATCACAATATTCTGGGGCGTGGCACGTTTAAGGTAGATGCTGTAAACGATGCCGTAACCGAACCAGGAGGCCAGATTCAGCCATGCTGTCAGTGGATTAACCAGTGACGCCAGTATGGTAAATCCTGCAATCCCCGTAACACCGACGAATAATGCACCCTGGAAGTTGCTGACCCGCCCTCTTGCCATGGGGCGTTCGCGCGTTCTCGACATGTGGATGTCAATGTTGGCATCCACAAGATGATTAAGCGCCGCGGCCGAGCCCGCCACCAGTGCGATGCCCAGATTGCCGAAAATCAGTACTTGCCACGGGACCATACCAGTGGTCGCCAGGAACATACCCACCACGGAACACACCAGCATCAGCATGACAACCCGCGGCTTGCACAACTCTAAATAGTCACGCCAGGTGGCAGTGACGGGATATTCCTGGGTAAGATCACTCATTCCGGGTCCACTACTTCGAACAGGTGCGCATGTTACAGAAATCCAGCCGCGATTTCATTGATCGCCACATAGCAGGCTGGCCCACCGTCGGCTTGACCCGCATCATGGTATCGAGTCCGCGTCTATACAATGATGTTCATCAAATTCGAATGATTTGAATCGACGCAATGAAATTGCCAATCATCCTGACATTAGCGGCTTCTGTGTTTGCCGGCGGCGCCCATGCCACCGAGCCAGCTAATAGCCTCGACCTCGTCAACCTGCTCAAACAGGACTGTGGATCCTGCCATGGACTGACACTGCGAGGGGGCCTGGGTCCCGCACTGACACCGGAAGCGCTCAAAGGCACCCCCGATGATGTGCTCGTCGCCACGATCCTCTATGGGCGGCCCCAAAATGCAATGCCCCCGTGGAGCGACATCCTGACCCGACAAGAAGTCGAATGGATCGTTGACCGGCTTCGGGAGGGTCTGTAATGCATAAGACCCTATCAGCGATAGTGCTGTCAGTTATTCTCGTTGCCTGTGGAACGTCAGGGCTATCGCCACTCCGCGGTACCGGAGATCTGGGAATCATCGTCGAACGGGCGTCAGGTTCTGTCCTTATCGTCGACACCAGCGAGCATGAGGTGCTTCATCGGGTGACGGGCCTCGGCGATCTTTCCCATGCCTCCGCGGTATTCGCCAGGGATGCGCGCTATGCCTTCATATTTGGCCGGGATGGTGCGCTGACAAAGCTGGACCTGCTGACCGGCCAGATCGCAGCCCGTAATCAGCACTCCGGTAACAGTATTGGCGGCGCCATCTCGCAGGATGGCCGTCATATCGCCGTATCCAACTACGAACCGGGCGGCGTGCGGGTGTTCTCCAGCGACAAGCTGGAATTGGTGAAAGATTTTCCCGCCACCCGAAAACCCGACGGAGGTGGCTCCAAAACCGTTGGTCTGGTCGATGCGCCGGGTAACAGGTTCGTCTACAGCCTGTTCGACACCGGCGAGATCTGGATGGTGGATATGGACACCCCATCGCAAATCAAAAAATTTACCCAGGTTGGCCGTCAACCCTACGATGGCCTCTTAACGCCCGACGGCCGATTCTATATTGCCGGTTTATTCGGTGAAGACGGGATGGCGTTACTTGATCTTTGGCATCCCGAACAAGGCGTACAGCGAATCTTGCCAGGCTATGGACGCGGCGAAGAAAAGCTGCCCGTCTATAAAATGCCGCACCTGGAAGGTTGGGCGGTCGCGGGGCGCCTGGCCTTCGTGCCCGCAGTGGGACACCACCAGGTTCTCGTTGTCGACACCAACGATTGGCAACAAGTTGACACCATTGCCGTACACGGCCAGCCGATCTTCGTGATGAGCCAACCGGGAGGCAGGCAGGTTTGGGTCAACTTCGCCTACCCCCGGAACAGGCACATTCAGGTCATCGATGTGGAAAGCCGGGAGGTAATACATCAGTTCGAGGCAGGGGATACCGCACTGCATATGGAATTCGCACCCAGGGGCGAAGAAGTGTGGATATCGGTACGGGATGATAACAAGGTCTGTATCTACGACACCGAGACCTTCGACGAAAAAACCTGCCTGAAGGCAGAAAAGCCAAGTGGCATCTTCTTCAGCCACCGCGCCCATAAAATCGGGTTATAGGGGGGACGCTATGGATGCGCTGGGCAAGAAGCTTATTGACCGCTATCAGCGGGATATGCCGTTGACGCCAAGGCCGTATCAAACCATGGCCGAGGACCTGGGTGTCACCGAGGCAGAAGTGATCGACGCCCTTACCCGACTGCGCCGTAACAATATCGTCAGTCGCATTGGACCCGTATTCGATCACGCCAAAGCCGGCGCCAGCACGCTGGTCGCTTGTGCAGTCGAACCTGCACGACTAACGAGCATAGGAGAACAGATCAGTGCTTTCGAGGGCGTAAATCATAATTATGCCAGAGACCACCACTTTAATCTGTGGTTCGTGATAACCGCACCCGACAACGCGCAGCTGCAGGCAAAACTTAAAGAAATCGAATGCTCCACAGGCGTACGATTACTGATCCTTCCCATGGAGAAGGCGTACCACATCGACCTGGGCTTTCCTATCGAATGGAACGACAACACATCCAAGGCATGCAATCATGAATAACACCGACTCCATTAAGGTGCGGTTGCGCAACGCTATACAGGATGGCTTGCCATTGACGCCAAGGCCGTTTCTTACCTTGGCGAAAAGCCTCGGAACCACTGAAAAAACAGTCATCAATCTGATTCAGGAGCTCAAAGACCAGGGTTTGATCAAACGGATGGGACTGGTCGTGAGGCACCGCTCCCTTGGCTATGATGCCAACGCCATGGTGGTCTGGGATGTACCGGACTGCCGTGTGGACGAACTCGGCAACAGGTTCCGCGAGTTCGAGTACGTCACGCTTTGTTATCGACGGCCGCGCCAAGAGCCCGACTGGCCCTATAATCTCTTTTGCATGATTCACGGTCGAGACCGCGAGACAGTGCTCAGTCAAATCGACGCGATAGTAGACCGCTTGTCCCTGCACCATATTGACCGGGAGGTACTATTCAGCACGCACTGTTTCAAGCAATCGGGTGGCCGATATGTTCATGGATAACATCGACAAAACGATTATCAATCGATTGCAGGACGGGTTACCGGTCTGCCACCGGCCCTGGGCGACCGTGGCCCAGGAGATAGGCATTGGCGAGCAGGATTTGATCGACCGGCTCCAGGGTCTATTGAGCGAAGGATATCTGACGCGTCTCGGCCCCATGTATCACGCCGAAAACATGGGGGGCGGCCTGACTCTGGCAGCGCTTAAGGTTCCCCCCGAACGTTTCGATGATGTCGCTGAAATTGTCA
>JBBDSF010000111.1:88107-89834 GCA_040905125.1 Pseudomonadales bacterium
CTGGCAGCGCTTAAGGTTCCCCCCGAACGTTTCGATGATGTCGCTGAAATTGTCAACTCATTCCCCGAGGTCGCGCACAATTACGAACGCAACCATGACCTGAACATGTGGTTCGTTCTGGCCACAGAGACACTCGAAGAGATTGGCGCAACTATCGTTCGCATCGAGCGGAAAACTGGATTGAAAGTCTATAACATGCCAAAAGAGGAGGAGTTCTATGTCGGATTACGCTTCCACCTCTGACGGCACCACCGAGAAAACAGAGATTGACAGGCAGCTCATCATTCTCACGCAGGAAGGTCTGCCCCTGACCCCATCTCCCTTTTTGACACTCGCTGAAGAACTTGGAATCAGCGAGGCTGAAGTCATGGCCCGCTTCAAAAGCATGTTGGCCTCGGGTGCTATCAGACGTATCGCAGCCGTACCCAATCACTACAAACTGGGTTTTACGGCAAACGGCATGAGCGTTTGGGACGTGGATGACGCCGTAGCCCACACCATGGGCAGGGAAATCGGTCAACTCGAGTGCGTCAGCCATTGTTATCTTCGCCCCCGGCACCTGCCAGACTGGCCATACAACCTGTTTGCCATGGTGCACAGCCGAACCAGGGAAGAGGTCATCACGCTCGCTGAGAGCATTCGATCATTGCTCGGCGAAAATTATCGACGCCACGAAGTGCTTTTCAGCACCAGAATTTTAAAAAAAACCGGCCTGCGCATCGCTCAGCCACCAACGACACAGGATTGATCATGTTTAGAATCAGCCAATATATGAAGTCACTGTTACATCCGACGCCGGTCACCCCGGCGCGTAAACCACCGGGGCCTGTGGTTATCTGGAATTTGATCCGGCGCTGCAATCTTACCTGCAAACACTGTTACTCGACTTCCACGGATATCGATTTCAAAGGAGAGCTCGACACCCGGGAAGTCTTCGAGGTCATGGACGACCTGAAATCATTCCGCGTGCCCGTATTGATACTCTCCGGCGGTGAACCGCTGATGCGTCCTGACATTTTCGAGGTGTCCCACCGAGCAAAAGATATGGGTTTCTATGTGGGACTCTCCAGTAACGGGACATTAATCACGCCCGATAACATCCGCCAGATCGAAGAGGTCAACTATAACTATGTGGGCATTAGCCTCGATGGCATGGAAAAGACTCACGACTACTTTCGCCAGCGCGAAGGTGCTTTCAAGCAGTCCATACGCGGTATCGAGCTGTGCAAGGAGCGTGGCATCAAGGTCGGCATTCGTTTCACACTGACCCAGGACAATGTGAATGACCTGCCGAAATTGCTTGGGCTGATGGATGAGTACGATATCGACAAATTCTACCTCTCACACTTGAACTATGGCGGCCGCGGAAACCGTAACCGTAAACGGGATGCGTTCCATATCATGAGTCGAGACACCATGGAATTTCTTTTCGATCACTGCTGGTCAGAATTGCATCGTGGCATCGAAAGGGAGTATGTAACGGGTAATAACGACGCGGACGGCGCCTTCCTGCTGCGATGGGCGGAACGCAACGTACCTGATCAGACGCCAGCACTACGCCAACGTCTTGAGAACTGGGGCGGCAACGCCTCAGGCGTAAACGTCGCCAATATCGATAACCTCGGCAACGTGCACCCGGACACATTCTGGTGGCATCACACGCTGGGCAATGTACGCGAGCGAGCCTTCTCCGAGATCTGGAGCGATCCACAGGACTCGCTCATGGC
>JBBDSF010000111.1:89934-117089 GCA_040905125.1 Pseudomonadales bacterium
CGATAGAGTGACACTTACCATGCTAACAAGATTATTATGTCTGGCAATTTCGTTTGGCGCATCGATATTGTCAACAACGGTTTTCGCTAACGACACTGTTGTGACGGAGACCTATAGACAGCATTGTGCGCAATGCCATGGCAAGGATCGTCTGGGCGCCATGGGCCCTGCTCTGTTGCCCCAGAATCTGAAACGTCTACGGAAACCCGACGCCATTCGTGTCATCAAGGAAGGCCGGCCCGCCACACAGATGCCCGCCTACGGCCACCAACTCTCTGATGGCCAGATTGAGGCGCTGGCAGACCACATCTATACGGAGATCAAAACCGTACCCGAGTGGGGCATGCCAGAGATAAACGAGAGTCACAGTGTCTTTTTCGAGCACGGAACACTGCCAGACGAGCCTTTGTATGATGCGGATATGATGAACCTTTTCCTGGTCGTGGAACTGGGCGATCACCATGTTACGGTGCTGGACGGCGATAAGCTCGAACCCATACATCGCTTCAAGAGTCACTTTGCCTTACACGGCGGGCCCAAGTATTCGCCCACCGGGCGTTATGTTTATTTCGCCTCCAGAGATGGCTGGATAAGCAAATATGATCTATACAATCTCGAACGGGTTGCCGAGATTCGCGCGGGCATCAATACCCGAAATCTCGCTATCTCGTCTGACGGCAAATTCGTGATGGTGGCCAACTATTTGCCCCACACGCTGGTATTACTGGATGCGGAAAGCCTTGAACCGGTAGAAATTTTCGACGTTGCAGACGACGACGGGAATACTTCCAGGGTCAGTGCCGTGTATAACGCGCCACCGAGAAACAGCTTCATCGTGGCCCTTAAGGACGTCAAGGAAGTGTGGGAAATTCCGTACCCTTCAGGCGACATAAATGGGTCGTTAGCCAATACTATCACCCGTATCGAGACGGCCGGGTTTCTAGACGATTTCTTTTTTGATCCCGACTATAAGGTGCTCGTTGGCGCTTCCAGAACCGGAGACCAGGGGATGGCCATCGATCTGGACTCAGGCAAAGAAATCGCGTCTATTCCGATTGCCGGCATGCCACACCTGGGCTCGGGTATAACCTGGCAATGGCAAGGCAGAACGATCATCGCAACGCCCAATCTGAAAGAAGGCAAGGTCACCGTCATCGATATGGAAACCTGGCAGGTGATCAAGGAGATAGACACCCTGGGGCCCGGATTTTTCATGCGCAGTCATGATAACTCGCCTTACGCCTGGGTCGACGTATTCTTTGGTCCTCACAAGGACGCCATGCACGTCATCGACAAGGAAACCCTGGAGATAGTCAAAACCCTGAGACCGTCTCCCGGAAAGACCGCTGCTCATGTAGAATTCAACAAGGATGGTACCAGGGCAATCGTCAGCATCTGGGAGATGGACGGCGAAATCGTGATCTACGACGCCGACGAACTCGAAGAGATCAAGAGACTCCCCATGGTCAAACCGTCCGGCAAATATAACGTCTATAACAAAATACACTACGAACGCGGTACCAGCCACTAAGGGCAATGGGGGTCACCATGGTCGCAGAAGCAAACAGTGACATGCCTGCCCGCTACCGGCAAGCGATGGATCGCATCGACGCTTGCAACAAACAGGATCCCAACGGGCGAGAATATGACTACTCCCTGGCGCTCACCCGGTGGGTCCTGTCGCTGCAGCCCGAGGCTTCCGAGGCGTTACGCCTGGCAGCCCGGGCGCAACATATCGCCCGTTGGCAGATCCCCAGAGATACTTATCCACAAGGCCGTAACGGCTATCTCCGCTGGCGCAAGGACTTGATGAAATTTCACGCTGCTACCGCTGCAGATATTCTGAGCGCGTGCGGCTATGACCAGACAATGATCGAGCGCGTTAAATCCATTATGTTGAAGAAACGTATCAAAGAGGACCAGGAGACCCAGACGCTGGAAGACGCACTGTGTCTCGTCTTTATGGAACGCCAACTTGAGGACTTCAAAGAACAGGTGGACGAGGACAAGCTCGCAAACGTTATTCGCAAGACCTGGAACAAGATGAGCCAACAAGGCCACGAGGCCGCAATGAGCCTGCCGCTGCCGGACTCAACCCGGAGGTTTATCGAACGCACATTGAGCTGACGAGAACATACAATATATTACCGTTTCGCGCCCCGGGAGATAATAGGATGATCGCGGCTCACGCGTCGCACCCTGGCGCGCCCGGCGGGAGTGATTACTGTGGCGCAGGCGGCACTTTGCCTAGAAACTTTTTCACGGCCTCATGATCGCCCGGCTCGATCCCTTTTAACATCTCCTGCGTTTCCACCAGCAAAGTCCGGTTATTCAGTTCACTGCGCTTCGTCATCTTCTCATCCCAGCCATCCGGCCGGGATGACGGATAACCCGTCGCAGTAAAATCGGGGCCGAGCACCTGCCAGGCCAACCACTCAGAGCGCCATACATGCCAGGGGGTCGAGACAATGCCGACATGGTACCAGCCGCAAGGCAGCAGAAACTGTTTTTTGCTGAAGTAAAAGTTGCCAAGCGTATCCACTGATTCTTCTTCCAGGAGTATGGCGCCTGGTGGAACGCCCTTGCCCACCGCGTAGTCTTTCATCCAGGCTGCTTCAGTGTTAGACGGCTGTTGCTCCAGCTTCATACTGCAACAGCCAGACATAATAATCTGTGGCGCCACCCCTTCATTGTACAATTCCACGGCTTTGTCCACGCGTGCCTGAAATACCGGGTCGTCTGCATCCGTGCTATAGCCGAGAACCAACAAAACATCTTCCATTGCTCACCTGTTTCCAACTTTCAACAGCGAGATTGTCCCATCATTCCACCATCACTGAAAACTTTTCTGCAGCCATACGATCACCACCGGAAAATTCCATCACCACTCGCCGGTCGAAGAAATAATCTTCCCGGGCACCCTCGGCACTCAAGGGACGACTTTCGCCGAATGCTTTTCCAGCAATCTGTCGTGCAGAGACACCATGGTTAATCAGATATTCTTTAACCTCGGCGACTCTGGCCTCAGATAGACGTTGATTATACTCCTCACTGCCGCGGGGATCGGCAAAGCCGGACAACCGCACCTGCACCTCGGGTCGCTTGGCCAAAAGTCGGGCTACCTCTTTGAGATGATCCCGGTAATGCGCCTCGAGTCTGCTGGAATCGGTGCGAAACTGAAGAGGTACTTTCGGCGCAGAAGCCATGGCGGTGATATCTCGCTCAGCCTGGTTCAAAGCGTTTCGCAAATGGGCAATTTCGGTCTTCATGTCGACCTTCGCTCGCCTGTATTGCGACTGGACGTCCGCCATCTCGTCATTCAACTCCCCGTATTCCCGTTGCAGCCCCACCAGCTTGCCGACGACACCACCACCGATAATGGCGCCAACACCCGCGCCAAACGGTCCTCCTGCAGCAGCACCGATAACGGTACCGATGATGGCACCGCGTTTCTCTTCTATACCGGTATCCGGTTCTGCCGCCATCGTCTGGTTGCCAACGAGGCTCAATGCCGTTATCGCTATGACATGGTTAATCTTCATTTGTCTTTCCTCTCTCGGTTGATTCAACGTTTTACAGCCTGTTACCGCATCCTTGATGCTTGAGGAGTATTAAAACGCCGAAACAGGGCAGATCCGGGTCGGAAACGAGGAAATGTCGTGATGAAATGTGGTGAAAATATGGAAATGTGCGGGTATACCTTCCACGGTCCGGCTTTTCATGTATAAATTCACGAATCAAGCCTGGAACTGGAACGAGATGGCCTGGCAAATCGCAATTGTTGAAGATGAAACGGTCATTCGGGAGAACTACGCCGATGTCTTGCGCAACCAGGGGTACGACGTCAACACCTACGGCAACCGCCGTCAGGCGGAGAATGCCTTCAGTGATGCCCTTCCTGATCTTGCCATCATAGACATAGGTCTTGAAGAGGAAGTCGATGGCGGGTTCACCTTATGCCAGTGGCTGCGGCAGCACTCGAACACAATACCTGTCATCTTTCTTAGCGCGCGGGACAGTGACTTCGATATTGTCAGTGGTCTACGCATGGGGGCAGACGATTATCTGACAAAGGATGTCAGTCTTCCTCATCTGGTGGCCCGCATCGCCGCATTGTTCAGGCGTGTTGAAATGATGAATAACCCGCCTTCCGACACTGACGACGTCATACGGTGCGGCAGGCTTACTGTCGACGCGCAACGCATACTGTGCACCTGGAACCGGGTGCCTCTGGATCTTACATTGACTGAGTTTTGGATGGTCTATGCCCTCGCCAAACACCCGGGCCATGTCAAAAGCCGCGAACAACTCATGCAGGAATCGAAAATGGTAGTCGACGACACGACCATCACTTCCCACATCAAGCGTATTCGTAAGAAATTCCAACAGATTGACCCGGAATTTAGCTGTATCGACACAGTCTACGGTATGGGCTATCGCTGGGCGGACGATAAGCGATAAATGTCGTGAACCTGCCCCGCATCCACATCGGTCTTCGCCTCCAGATGTTGTTTCTGTCAGTTTTTCTGTTCGTTATTCCCTGGTTGGGATATCAATATATTGACGCATTCGAGCAACAACTGCTTGACGGACAAAAACAGTCATTAATGAGCACAGCAAGCACTGCGGCGGGCGCTTTACAGGAAGATCCGAACGCATTCTTTCATACCTCTGCCATGAACATCATCGATCACGGCCGTGATTTGTACGCCTATGAGCTGAGCGCCGCACCAAAGCTTGATGGCAACGCAAACGATTGGCATGAGCATCTGCGTCACGCCCGCAGCTATGGACGCGAAGACATCATTGAGACATACGCGGCCGAAACTGACCAATTGCTGAACTTCGATCACATTACCGGCGTCCACGACAAGTGGCTATACGCACTTTTCAAGGTGAGTGACCATAACGTCGTATATCGGGAAATAAACAGTATCAGCGTACACCGTAACGACAACCTTCAAATTGTATTCGCCACCGACGAAGATATCCGACGCTATACGATTGCAGCCATGCAACCCGGTCCGATCAGGGCCTTCGCGGTGGCCCCCAGGGAGCAAGGTGGACGGGCACTGTCATTCGAACCACGCATCGAGGGTTATTGGCGCACCACTGAAGATGGCTATAACCTGGAAATCAGGATTCCGAGAGACATGATTGGCAACCACCTGGGTTTTGCCATTGCCAACGTCGACAATGCGAACAGCAGAGATGTCATCACGATCATCGGCACCTCGAATATATATGAGCCGAGCCGTATCGGCACCATTACAATACCGTCAGAAGAACTCGGTAAACGATTGTCTCGACTCGGTTACAATAGTTCGAGAATCCTGGTACTGGATCAATATGGAAGGGTCCTTGGCCAAACCGGCAACATTACTCGATCATACGGAATCTGGCACGAGAGTATTCAGCAAACCACCGAGACCGATAAACCCGGGTGGTTTGCATCCCTGTTCGTACAGACGCTCGATCCGCCGTACCGGCAGTTCGTGGATCATATTGACAATGCCGCCAATGTCCCCGGCCGTCACGTCGATCAGGCATTAAATGGTATTGGGGCGACTGGCACTCGTTTGTCGTCAGATGGGGCGGCAACAATTATGGCGGCGGCTCAGCCTGTCATCATTGACAGTGAAATCGCAGGTGCTGTCGTCGCTGAACAGACAACCAACGACATTGTGTTCTTGCGCAATGCGGTTATTGCCCGGCTTATTAACATTTCGGCTGTAGTAATACTTGCCGGCGCCATCCTCTTGCTTATCGTCGGCTCAATATTGGCGTGGCGGATCAAACAATTACGAATTCAGTTCGAGGAATCTGTCGACACGCAGGGAAGGGTAAAAAACCTGTTACCCACGTCCCCGGCAAGGGACGAGATTGGTGAGCTGGCAAGAAGTTTCGCTGAAAGCGTTGCCCGCCTTTGGCAATACAACACGTATCTGGAGGACATGTCGCGCCGGCTTACCCACGAGTTGCGCACGCCCATCACCGTAGTCCGTTCTTCTCTTGATAATCTCGGTATGCAGGCGCTGAACAAGGACCAGAAGGTATATGTAGAACGCGCCAATAACGGCATCCATAGGCTGGCCGCCATACTGAACAGCATGAGCGAGGCGACACGGCTTGAACAATCCCTGGAGGCAGCCGAACCCGAAATGTTCGACCTGACGGAGGTTGTCAAAGGTTGCGTACAAGGGTATGAATCGGGCTGGCCTGATCAGGTGTTTGCCCTGAGCATCGAAGCCGGGAGTATCAGGATCGATGGGGTACCGGACCTGATCGCTCAAATGCTGGACAAGCTTGTCAGCAACGCGGTGGAATTCGCTGAACCGGGCACGCCCATCAAAGTCAGGTTAACAGCCGAAGACGACAATGCCGTGATTCGGGTTATCAATGACGGGCCAGGATTACCGGAACCTATGCGGGACCGGCTGTTCGATTCCATGGTCTCCGTTCGAAGCCACGGTGACGGGAAAGGCAGTCACCTGGGACTGGGATTGTATATCGCCAGGATCATTACCGAGTACCATGGTGGCCGTATTTCACTCACCGATCGCGAGGATACCGAGGGAGTCGTCGCCACGGTATATCTGCCAACTCTGCGCTCGACGTCGTTTAGCTCACCGCCGTGAGTTCGTCTAACCGATCGTCGATATTTTGAGCAAGTGCTTCAAGTCACTCAGCATGGGCTTGCCAGCCAGGTCACTCGTGTAATACATCATAATGTTGCCATTCGGATCCATAAGGAAGATGTAATCCCCATCCATCGGCGCCTCAACAACTTTTTCGAACACTCCATTCAACGATGTCCGCAAATAGTAGCGCACCTGAATGTCAGGATAGTCTGCCTCAATCAGTCGGCGGAACGACGCTGAAAGGTTATTGCCCCCTACTAACAAATACCGCTCAACCCTTTCAGCGTCCTTGCCGAGTCCGCGATGGACCTGACGTGACAAATACATGAGTCGTTCGCAATCCTGATCGCATTCCGGCCCCGTCAACATCAGCATTGCCCATTGCCCGCGCGGAATTTCCTTTCCAGGTTCCGCGGCAATCTCCTCCACATGACGTGGCGGCAGAATCAGGTGGCCCTCATTGGTGCCTTCAGCCGGTGCGAAATCACTGAAATAAAAATAGAATATATATGCCAGTATTATTGGACCGACAGCAGTCGCCAGGATCAATAGTAATTTCACGCGAGCTGAAAGCCGTTTATCAGTCGACCCGGTCATAATCTTTCCTCAGGCCAAAAGCCAACCATGCCACAACCACCACTAACGCCATCAAAAACCACTGCGCTGCATAGCCCCAATGGCGATGGGGCATCATTGTGGTTATGCGCCAGTCACGGGGCAACGCAAACGGGTCATCTTCCGCCAGGCGAATCACGTAAGGAAACAGTTCCCGATCCAACTCCAGTTGCAAGAGTGCGGGATTGGAAACTTGCACAATGATGGGCCAGGGCGGGCGGCCCACCAGATTACCGTCACTCTTATCGATCAACGGATTTTCTTCCGGCACGTAGATATAACCTGATATGCGTTGTTCACCCTCAGGCAAAGGGGGAATATCGGGTGTTTCAGACCGTGTTCTGCCCATGGGCACAAAACCGCGGTTCACCAGCACTGTTATCTCGCGCTCGGGTACATAAAATGGCACCAGGACTTCAAAGCCTACCCGGCCTTCCAGTACGCGGTTGTCCAACAAAAACAGATGCCCCGGATCGTATACGCCCTCGATCTCCACCGCACGACTGGCAAGTTTGTCTTCATCTTCAGGCAGCGCTGACAGAGACACGCCTTCCTGTTGTCGTCGTTCTTGTAACTCGTCAAGGAGCCATTGCTTTTCTTCAGCCCGGTCCAGTTGCCAGATTCCAAGATAGATGAACGATCCTGCAAACACTGCCGTGAACACCGTGATTTTCCAGTTAAATCTGAATGACACGGAAATTATGCGTCTCCTGTTGTATAATCCATAAACAGTCTGCTGATATTGCCCGTTGCGCCATGTGGCTAAAAGTCGTCATTACTTTGCTGTTTATCGCCAACCTGGCCACGCTCGGGCGGGCGTTTTATACCTTGATGGTCGACCAGGGAAGTGGCGATAAGCGAACTGCTAAACTATTGGGTATCAGGGTTTCTCTTGCAGCCCTGCTGATTGCATTTGTGGCTTATGGTGTCTGGAGTGGCGAGCTGGGCCTGGGCTCCCCCTGGCACACTCCTCAACCCTGATAGCAGTTTCATGTCCCATGGCACATGAAACTAGCTCCCCATGATGTAGACGAAGAGGAACAGGCCAAGCCACACCACATCGACAAAGTGCCAGTACCACACTGAGGCTTCAAAACCGAAGCAATTATCCGCGGTAAAGTGACCCTTCATCGCGCGGATCAGCATCACAAGCAACATGATTGTGCCGAGTGTAACGTGCGCTCCATGGAACCCGGTTAACATAAAGAATGTCGTACCATAGATCCCGGCGTTCAAGGTCAAACCCATCGCCGTGTAGGCGTGATAATACTCATAGACCTGAAACGCCAGGAACAGCACGCCAAGCAATACGGTCACAGCCAACCAGTTAATCAACTTTTTACGTTTATTCTCATTGATACCATGGTGGGCAAATGTCACCGTAACACTGGAACTCACCAGGATAATGGTATTGATGAGCGGTAATCCCCAGGGACCCATCGCTTCCTTTGCGCCCGGGTATTTCGCGGGATCGGGCGTGTTAAGCATTGGCCATTCCGGAGTGTATTCGGGCCACAGCATGTCGGTGGGTCCGCGCTCTCCCTCGCCGCCCAGCCAGCCCACCACGTAATAGCGGATATAAAACAAGGCAGCAAAAAAGGCCGCAAAGAACATTACTTCAGAGAAAATGAACCACCACATTGACCACACGTAGGTTCGATTCATCTGAGCACTGTAAAGCCTGGCATGATCTTCTTCGATAACCTTCCTGAACCATGAAAACAAGGTCACAGCCGTAATCAGGCCGCCAGCCAGCAAGATCCAGGTTCCCGAAGAATGGGCCTCGCCCGCGGTCATGTCATTGAGGATATGACCTCCACCATATACCGTCAGAAACAGACCCAGCGACGCAAAGATCGGCAGCCAGCTCTTATGCGGCACATAGTATGTTTCATAACTCTGTTCAGTTGCCATGTTGTTCTCCCTCAAAGTTCCCCGGCTGATGCCCCCTGTCTACAGCTAACTGTGGGCGTCACTTAAATCGCGCGGCGGCGTATTAAAACTGTGATAGGGCGCCGGCGAAGGAATTGTCCATTCGAGCCCGTGAGCACCTTCCCAGACACGATCCGACGCTTTCTCTCCACCGCGAATACACTTGATTACAATAAACAGGAACAGTAGTTGACTGAACCCGAATAAAAACGCGCCTACAGTGGATATCATATTGTAATCGGCAAATTGTAACGCGTAGTCGGGGATACGCCGGGGCATACCGGCGAGGCCAACAAAGTGCTGCGGAAAGAATGCAACGTTAACGCCGATAAATGACAGCCAGAAATGCAGCTTGCCCAGCGTTTCGTCATACATGTTCCCTGTCCATTTAGGCAGCCAATAATAAGCCGCCGCCATAATCGAGAAGACCGACCCGGGCACAAGGACGTAGTGGAAGTGCGCCACGACAAAGTAGCTGTCATGGTACTGGAAATCAGCCGGCACGAGCGCCACCATCAATCCCGAGAACCCGCCAATGGTAAAAAGGATCACGAATGCGATAGCGAACAGCATCGGTGTCTCAAATGTCATGGCGCCTTGCCACATGGTCGCCAGCCAGTTGAAAACTTTTACGCCTGTGGGTACGGCGATAAGCATCGTGGCATACATAAAATACAACTCACCGGCGATTGGCATACCAACAGTAAACATATGGTGCGCCCAGACGATAAATGACAGAAACGCAATCGACGCTGTTGCATAAACCATCGAGTCATAGCCGAATAGCTGTTTGCGTGCGAACGTCGGAATAATTTGAGAAACCACGCCAAAGGCCGGCAGGATCATGATATAAACTTCCGGATGCCCAAAGAACCAGAAAATATGCTGAAACAGCACCGGATCGCCACCACCCGCTGCATCGAAGAAAGCCGTGCCAAAGTGGATATCCATCAACATCATGGTGACAGCACCCGCGAGAACCGGCATAACCGCAATCAACAAATAAGCGGTAATCAACCATGTCCAGACAAATAGTGGCATTTTCATTAACGTCATGCCGGGCGCACGCATATTTAAAATAGTGGCAATGATGTTAATGGCACCCATAATGGATGAGACACCCATCAAATGAATGGCGAAAATAAAGAATGTCGTACTCGGCGGCCCGTACGTGGTGGACAGGGGCACATAGAAGGTCCATCCGAAGTTTGGCCCGCCTCCTTCCATAAAGAGAGTACTGACCAACATCGAAAAGGCGAACGGCAATATCCAGAAACTAAAGTTGTTCATTCTGGGCAGCGCCATATCGGGGGCTCCGATCATCATCGGCACCAGCCAGTTGGCAAGGCCTACCATGGCCGGCATGACCGCGCCAAACACCATGATCAGTCCATGCATGGTGGTCATTTGATTGAAAAATCCGGGGTCCACAATCTGCAACCCGGGCTGAAACAGTTCAGCCCTGATAACGAAAGCCAGGCTGCCGCCAAGCAAAAACATGAGGAAGCTGAACCACAGATACAGCGTACCAATATCCTTGTGGTTGGTCGTTAATACCCATCTCAGGATGCCCTTGTCCGGGCCGTGCTGGTGGTCGTGATGATATTCTTCGATAACTGCGCTCATCCTGGAAATCTCCTACTCGGCCCGGCTCAACATTTCATTAACTTTCTTCGGCTGAATCATGTCGCCGACGCTGTTACCGAGTGCATTACGCTCATAAGTAATAACTGCCGCCAATTCCGCGGCGCTTAACTGGTTACCAAAGGCCTGCATGGCCGTCCCCGACTTGCCGTTCAACACGATGTCCGCATGACCTTCAATCGGGCCTGTCGTCAATTCACCGCCTGTCAAGGGAGGAAATGCCGGCGGGATTCCCTCGCCATTAGCCTTATGGCAGTTGGCACAGGATTGGGTATAAACTTCCTCGCCTTTGGCCATGAGTTCTTCGCGGGTCCACTCTTTCTCCATGGTTTCATATTCTTGTCGAGCCTCGGCCTGTTGCTCCGCCAGCCAGGTCTCGTATTCATCCGGCGGTACAGCACGAACAACAACTGGCATAAAAGCATGATCCCGGCCGCACAGTTCGGCACACTGGCCACGGTACATGCCCGGCTCTTCAACAATGGTCCATGCTGTATGGACAAAGCCCGGTATTGCGTCCTTCTTGATCGCAAAGTCAGGGACCCACCAGGAATGAATAACGTCCTCAGAGGTAATGAGAAAACGAACCCGGGTATCAGTCGGTATCACAAGCGGATTGTCTACATCCAACAGGTAATACTCACGCTTGGCGGCACGATTCTCAATTTCATCAGGCGGGGTGAGCATATTACTCATAAACTCGACTTCTTTGGCCGGATCGTCATTGACGTACGTGTACTGCCATTTCCATTGATAGCCTGTAACCTTGATGTCCAGGGTCGAGTCGCCCGAATCATACATATCCCTCAGCGTCGTCGTTGCAGGCCAGGCAATGGCGATCAATATCAAGACGGGAATCACAGTCCAGATAATTTCAAGGTGGGTGTTTTCATGGAAGGTAGCCGGCTGCACACCGCGCGATTTCCGGTGCAATACCATCGAAACAAACATGACGCCATAGACAATCACGCCAATGACGACGCACACCCAGAATATTGTCATATGGAGGTCGTAGACGTCGCGGCTTATCGCAGTAACCCCTTCACGCAGATTCACGTCCCACCAGTCTGCTCCGGCCATACTGCTGGTCATGAGTAGCCACAAAGCAATTAGCCATCTGTAATGCTTCGTCTTATCCATCCTGTGAGACTCCAATATTAATATATAACTTTGGCTTGACGGCGTACCGAAAGGCCAGCTTGATTCTAGTAGCAGATGTGTCGTTTCAGGGTGGCGAATATACCGTGAGTATTATTATTGTTGCCGGGCAACGCATGGACCTGCAATTCACGATCACCGGAGCTGTTCTCGGGAACTCCGAAATCCCGCGCAATTATATCAATGCGTCGCCTTTTCTCAACCTAAGCATTGTCAGCCTTTTGTATTAGTAAGCGATGCATGGGTTACGGGATCCGATATAACCTTATTTTTCATGCGGGTGTTGTCTCCGAACGGCTTGCGAACATGTTGAGCCATCATATTGAAACAACTCGCTGGGAAGCGGTGTGAATATATCAAACGTCAGTTTCGTTGATGCTGTTTCTCAATGCCAGGATTACAGGCGCTGTATCCGCATTAAACCCAAACCAGATAAAGAATGACAGTGCCGCCTGCTCCACGAGCATACCGAGACCATCAGCAACTGCTGCGCAACCCTGCTCTCGACACCAGGCATTGAACGGCGTTACCCGGGGCCCATAGATCATGTCATAGCTACGAGTCCGGGAGCCAACCACCGCGGACGGTAGTTGTATTGACTCGCCTTTGAGGCCAGCGGAAGTTCCGTTTACGATCAGATCGTAAGATTCACGCAAAACCTTGCAAACCTGCAGCCGCGAGTCCTGAAAGTGATTGACCAGATGTTCGGCTCGACTCTGCGTACGGTTGTAGAGATCAACACGGGCCGGCTCTGCTTGAAGGAGTGCCCCCAGAACACCCCTTACGGCACCACCGGCTCCAAGTACCAAAACCCGCTGTCCGGCCAGCGGCCAATCGAGATTCGTCGACAGATCCTTGACCAGGCCGCCGCCGTCCGTATTGTCCCCTCGAAGCCCTTCGTTATTCACGGTGACTGTATTCACAGCATTGGCAGTCTCAGCCTCGGCCGAACAGCTGGACACCAGCCGGTATGCCTGTTCCTTGAATGGCAAAGTCACGTTGAAACCGATACCGCCGGATTCCACAAATTGCCTGACGGCGCTGTCGAAGCCGTCCTCCGGTGCCAGAATTCGGTCATAACTCACATCGATACCTGCCTGGCGCGCGAATGCGTCATGAATTTCCGGTGAACGACTATGGCTGACCGGATTGCCGAATACTGCGAGTTTTCTGGCTTTCACACGTCCATCTCCAGGTCGGTGTTATGACGCGGTCCGGATAACCTTGCCTGTGGTGAGGTCACGGATTTCGCTGGCACCTTGGCGGCCACCCAACTGTCCTGGCACCAGATAATCGATCCCCTGTGGAAAGTATTGTCGCACGCGCAGACTCGAACGTGCCGCGGGCTTACCCGCCGGATTCGCCGAAGTTGAGACGATGGGGCCTCCCAGGGCATCGCAGATAGCAGTGATCACCGGATGGTCCGATACGCGCAGCGCTACTTTGTCACTCTCCCCGGTAATCCACCATGGCGTTTGCCTGATCTCCGGCACGAGCCACGTCACGGGTCCCGGCCAGGTTTCGTTGAGGGCTGCGATCTGCTCATCGTCAAGGCCGGCCAGCCATGGTGCAAACTGATCAATATGGGAAGCCGCCAAAATCAACCCCTGTTTCCAGGAGCGCTGTTTGAGCTCAAGGATTCTAAATACTGCCGCCTCATCATTCGGTATGCAGCTCAATCCCCAGACACCTTCCGTCGGGCAGGCGATAACGCCACCATTTCGCAAAACTCTAACTGTTAGCTTAAGGCGCCAAAGTTCCGGGCCTGAAATCATACCTGAAACAAAAACATTGTGTAACGATTAGACATCGAGGTTTTTATTCTTGGCCCGAACTTCATCGGCATTCTGCTCACGATCATCTTTAAGGTTCTGTTTGATCTGCACATCCTGTAATGCCAGGACCTGAGCAGCCAGATAACCGGCATTTTTTGCACCCGCCTTGCCAATGGCTACAGACGCTACAGGAATCCCTCCCGGCATTTGAACGGTCGACAACAAGGCATCGAATCCCTGCAGGGGACCACTGTCGATAGGCACACCGATGACCGGGCAAACCGTCTGCGCGGCTACTGCGCCGGCCAAATGGGCAGCCATGCCTGCACCCGCAATAAATACAGCACAGCCACGCTCCTCGGCGTCCTTTACATAGGCTCGCGTATCCTCGGGTGTACGGTGCGCAGATGTCACACGCACTTCATAAGAAATTCCCATCTTCTTGAGCACATCACAGGCAGCGGTCATCACGGGCAAATCTGAGTCTGAGCCCATCAAAATTGCAACAAAGGGGGACGGCATCAGGGACCTCCAAGTTCAAAAGGAAACGCAAATTACCCTAGTAAAAGCAACCATGCAAGAGCTAATGCCACGCGTCGTCAGGCCTTGCGAACACTTACATTTCCCAGAGCAAAACCACGGGCGCGGCGCTCTACTGCCCCGTGTATCTCCAGTTGCACGAGGGCTGCGGATATCTCACCCACCGGCTCGCCGATACGCTCTGTTAAAACGTCCACACTGACAGGTTCGTGGCTCATTTCCGCTATTAACCTTGCCTGAAGAGAAGTTACCTCAACTGCCCCGGCCTCAGGGAATGACTCGAGCTCAAACTGAATGATGCCATCAAGCTCTTCTTCGACATCCTTCAAGGTTTCGGTCAACTTGGCACCTTGCTTGATCAAGTGGTGACAGCCACGACTCTGGTTTTCATTGATGGACCCCGGGACCGCGAATACATCCCGGCCTTGTTCCATGGCAAGCCGAGCCGAAACCAACGAGCCGCTTCTCAACGTCGCCTGAACTACCAGTGTACCAAGAGAAAGACCCGTAACGACTCGATTACGTTGTGGAAAGTTGCCAGGCACGGCATTGGTACCCAAAGGAAATTCGGATACCAACAGCCCGTTTCTGGAAATCGCATCTGCCAACTTCCTGTGTCGAGCCGGATAGATGAGATCGCAGCCGGTACCCAGCACAGCAATGGTCGGTCCTCCTCCTTCCAACGCTCCTTTGTGAGACGCGCCGTCAATGCCGATGGCGAGACCACTTGTTACCGTGACGCCTGCCGAAGCAAACTGGCGCGCGAATTCCCTGGCGTAGAGTTCGCCAGCTCGCGTCGGGCCGCGGCTGCCCACCATGGCAAATTTCAGCGAGCCCAGTACTTGCCTGACGCCGTTACAATAAAGCAGTAGAGGTGGATCATGGATTTCTCGCAGCAAGACAGGATAGTCCGGATCGTTTTGCGACAATATAAAGTGGTTCTCATTCGAGAGCCACCTGTCAACTTGGTCCAACTGTTGTGTAATGTCGCACCTGAGATTTTTATCAATACGCCCGGCGGCTGATGCGGGTATACCCGCATCAATGGCGGACGTCGCATCGGCGAGTTCCAGCGCTTCACGGGCTGAACCGAAATAATCGATCAGCAGCTTGCCGTATCGGGGATGAGCAAATGCAATGCAGTTAAGCGCCAACAAGGCGCGAGTCTCGGTATCCAGATCCACAACTGTTGAGTCCGACCATGGGGTGTCGTATCGAACTTACCAAGCCTGGAATAAGCGGTCGAGAGCAGATGTCCTACAGGGTCGTCAGAGAATGCCTTGCTTACGGGTTTCTGACTGCGTCACCGGCGCGCAAAGGCTCCTCGGTCGACAGAATCAAACCGTAGGCCATCTTATCGAAACTGCGAAATATCATCATCAGCCCCGCTCGCTCATCCGGCAATTGCACCATTTCATTGGTCATTCGGTCTCGGATAACGCCCCCGGCCTTATGAATCCCGAGCACATGACCCACATCCAGACCGTGGGATACGCCGCGATTAACGGCAACCAGATCATTTCGGCCCACATGGGTTGCACCACCCACAACTGTCATGATGACGCCTTCAACATTCCCATCTGGCGCGGCGGGATAGAAGGTAGACTCCACACGTCGTTCTTCCGTCGGTAACAAACGATCACCAATTCGTACCTCCTGCCTGGTAGAGGTTAGCCTCATGGTCAATACATCGCCGTCTGTTGCCACTACCTGAGCGAGGCCGACCTCCCTGGCTTCCAGCCCAAGCATTTCGCCCGTCTCGGGATCCGTATAAATATCGCCTTTTCTGAAGACCCCATACGCGGAATTCTTGTCGGTCCAATCGCCCCGTGCATAAAACGTGTCCCCGGCACCCATGACAATCCGACGACGTTCACCTGCCACCACGTAGGGCGCCTGCTCAAGCTCCTCCGGGTCGACGATGCGCCCGCTGGTCAGCAAACTAGCTATCGCCTCGAGAGGAATAGCCGGAATTGCACTGCTAATCACTTCGGAGCGAATTCGAGGCTCCAATTTTTCAAGTGGCGTATCGGTCGCGGCCCTGCTTTGCCTCGTTTGGCCTCGCTCGAGAGTTAATCGGGGTTCCCCTTGCACATAGGAAAGGACAATCTTGTCTCCCGGAAAGATCAAATGTGGGTTTTCAATATCAGGATTGACATGCCAGATTTCCGGCCAGTGCCAGGCATCGGTGAGGAACATGGACGCGATACCCCAAAGGGTGTCGCCCTTCTTGACGACGTACCGATCCGGATGATCAGGCCGCAACATGCTATCTTCAGCGACCACCGCTCCTGCCATAACCAGGAAAGCCATCGCCAGGACAAGAATAAAATTCCTCATGGAGCGAATCCCTTTGTCAATTTTTGTGTCAAAGATAGTACAATACCAGCTTCCCCGCTGGTTAACACCAGCTCCCGGATGAGCTGAATTTACAACCTGATCATAATCTTAGCAGCTGAACTTGTATCATTACTAGAGATATATAACTAAACCTTATGGCTTTATTGGATATTTTAGAGTTCCCTGATTCCCGTCTCAGAACGGTCGCGAAACCCGTCAAAAATGTGGACGGCAAGCTGGCGAAACTGGCAGACGATATGCTGGAGACCATGTATGAGGCCCCCGGTATCGGCCTGGCCGCCTCCCAGATCAATGTTCACCAGCGCCTGCTGGTGGTCGACGTGTCCGAGGAAAAGGACCGACCGCTGATTCTGTTCAATCCCGAAATAGTGGCTCGCGAGGGGGAAATCGAGACGGCGGAAGGGTGTCTGTCTATCCCCGGCTTCTACGAGCCGGTTATGCGATCGGCTCAAATTCAGGTCAAGGCGGTTGGCCGGGACGGCGAGGAATTTACCACTGAAGCAACAGATCTGCTCGCAGTCTGCATCCAGCACGAAATGGACCACCTGGAAGGAAAGCTGTTCGTGGACTATCTCTCCAGCACCAAACGCCAATTGATCCGCAAGAAGCTGCTGAAGCTGCAAAAGCAAAGGGCCTGACTGCTTGAAGATACTTTTCGCGGGAACGCCGGAATTCGCCGCCAGGCACCTGGAAGCGATACTTCAGAGCGGACATGAGGTCTGCGGCGTCGTCACGCAGCCAGACAAACCCGGCAAGAGGGGCAGAGAGAATGTTGCCTCAGCGGTGAAAAAATTGGCACTGCAACGGGATCTCGACATCCTTCAACCCGAACGGCTTCAGGCTCGACACCTGGCCGACTTCAACCCGGAACTGATGGTCGTGGTGGCCTATGGCCAGCTGCTTTCCAGAGAGGTGTTGCATGCGCCACCTCTGGGCTGCATCAACGTTCACGCTTCCCTTCTACCCCGTTGGCGGGGCGCCGCGCCCATTCAGCATGCTGTTCTGGCCGGCGATGACGTCACCGGCGTCACCATTATGCAAATGGATGAAGGTCTGGATACCGGAGATATTCTGGCGAGCCGGCAAGTCCCGGTAGACCCTGACGATACCAGCGGTAGCTTGACCGAGAAATTGACAACCATAGGTCCGGCAGCGCTACTGGAGGTCATTTCGGGTATTGCCGAGAAGACCATAAAGCCTGTCCCCCAGAGCGATGTCGGGGCAACCTACGCAGGCAAGATCACCAAGGCCGATGCAAGACTGAACTGGCACCGGCCCGCCGCCGAGCTGGCGCGAGCCGTTCGAGCATTGAATCCCGACCCGGTTGCCTGGACGCTGCTGGAGGATTTACGGGTGAAGGTGTGGTTTGCCCGGCCCGTGTCGGATACCCGGAATTCGCCGGGTTCCATTGTCGACCTGTCCAAAGAAGGTGTCACTGTCAGCTGCGGTGAAGATGCATTGCTTCTGACGCGCTTGCAATTGCCACTTGGCAAGGGTTCCATTCTGAGCGGCGCCGACATGGTCAATGCTCGAAAGGATTTAATGGCACCCGGCAAGCGGTTCACCTGATGGCAACTCAAACATCGGAGTACCATACCGTCATAGCTGTATTGTTGGAGCTTACAGGGCAAGGAAAGGCGCTGGATACCTGTCTCGATCGTCATGACGCATCGCCCCTGGTTCGACAAATCTGCTATGGCGTCACCCGTGAATATTTCCTCCTCGAAGCCATAGTCCAGGCACTTGTAGACAAACCCATCGCTAAAAAACATGCGGATATTCATCTGCTGTTGCTGGCAGGCATCTATAGTATTCGCCACCTCCACCGGCCTGAGTACGCCAGTGTGGATCGTGTCGTTGCCTCGGCCAACGGTCAGGGAAAGAGCTGGGCCAGAGGACTAATTAACGGCGTTCTAAGAAACTACATCCGCCGCAAAGACCAACTGGACGCCTGCGTCATCGCCAACCATGAGGCCGCCACCAACCATCCAGCCTGGTTGCTGGATCGCATCGAGGCGGCCTGGCCGGAACAGGTACAAGCAATTACCGCTGCCAACAACAGTCACCCACCCATGACGTTGCGCGTCAATCGCACCCAAACCAATATCCTCGAATACTCGCGCCTGCTTGACGCCGTTGGCATCGAGTACACCAGGGGCCAGCTGTCGGCTGACGCCCTGATGCTGACAGAACCAACCCCGGTCACTGAACTCCCGGGATTCGAAGACGGGCTGGTCAGTGTACAAGACGAGGCATCGCAGCTTGCCGCCCCTCTGCTCGACTTGCATAGTAATGCCCGAGTCCTTGATGCCTGCGCCGCCCCGGGCGGCAAAACATGCCATATGCTTGAGCTGCAACCGGACATCGACCTGCTCGCTATCGACGCGGACGAAACGAGAGCCGGGCAAATAAGTTCAGGATTATCGAGACTCGGGCTCGACTGTGCAGTACGAACGCAGGATCTATTGCAATTCGCATCTGAAGACAGCAATTTCGATCGGATCCTGCTGGATGTTCCATGCTCGGCAACCGGTATAATCCGCCGGCATCCCGACATTAAGTTGCTGCGCCGGGATACAGATATTGATAAGCTTTCAGCCAACCAGTTGGTACTTCTGGAACAAGCCTGGCAGCTACTGGGGGAAAATGGCATTCTGCTTTATTCAACCTGTTCGATACTGCCGGAGGAGAACGACGCTGTCATCAGTGCGTTCGTTAGCGAACGAGCCGATGTTGAGTTATTGTCCGTGGACGTATCACGAGGGCTTCCCACTACCATGGGTCGCCAACTTTTACCCGAAACAGGGGGCTGGGACGGCTTCTTCTACGCAAAGATAAGAAAAATGCGGTCTGACCGATGAAAATAATAGTCCTGGGGGCCGGCGAAGTAGGCGGCAACCTCGCCCAGAATCTGACCAGGGAAGCCAGCGACATCACAGTTGTCGACATTAACCCGGATCGCCTGAGAGATCTGCAGGACCGTTTCGACATTCGCACCGTCCGCGGCATGGCATCCCATCCCGACGTTATGCAGCAAGCGGGTGCGGAAGACGCAGATATGGTGATCGCGGTCACCAATTCCGATGAGGTCAACATGGTCGCCTGCCAGGTGGCTTACAGTGTTTTCCACACGCCCACGAAAATAGCCCGGATTCGCACAACAGCCTATATCGAGCATGAAGGCATTTTCCGAAACGAAGCCATGCCCGTTGATTTCATCGTCAATCCCGAACAGATCGTGACTCAGGACATTCATCGTCTGGTGGACAACCCGGGCGCCTTACAGGTCATGGACTTTGCGGATGGGCAAGTTCAACTGGTCGGAATCAAGGCGTTTTACGGTGGTCCGCTGGTGGATCAGGAACTGCGTTATCTCCGCAAACATATGCCTATGGTGGATACGCGCGTTGCGGCAATATTCAGACGCAATCGGCCGATCATTCCCGAGGGTAATACGGTCATTGAGGTCGATGACGAGGTGTTTTTTATCGCCGCGGCCCCGGATATTCAGGCGGTTATGAGCGAACTCCGCAGAACCGAAAGACCCAACCGGCGTGTGGTGATCGCCGGTGGTGGCCACATTGGCCTGAACCTCGCCAGCGCGCTTGAGCAGGACTACGGCATCAGGATTATCGAGCATAATCGGCAAAGGTGTTACGAATTGTCTGAAAAACTGAATCGGGCGATTGTGCTTGCCGGCGACGCTTCGGACCGCGAACTATTACTGGAAGAAAATATTGAGGATACGGATGTATTTTGCGCTGTCACCAACGATGACGAGGCCAACATCATGTCATCGATGCTCGCCAAGAGCCTGGGCGCGCGTAAAGTCATCACGCTGATCAACAACCCGGCTTATGTGGACCTCATTCAGGGGAGCGAGATCGACATCGCTATTTCCCCCCAGCAATCAACTCTCGGCAGTATATTGACGCATATACGACGCGGCGATGTGGTTAAAGTCCATTCTCTGAGACGTGGCGCTGCTGAAGCCATCGAGGCTATCGCTCATGGTGACGAACGAACCTCCAGGGTGATCGGCAAGCGCCTTGAAGATATTGACCTGCCGCCCGGCACGAATATTGGCGCAATCGTGAGAGGCGAGGATGTCATTATTGCTCATGACGATGTTGTCGTTGAACCCGACGACCATATCATTTTGTTTCTGGTCGACAAATCGCGCCTTAGCGACGTCGAGAAATTGTTTCAGGCACCCTTCAGCTTCTTCTAGATTCCTTTAGTATGCACATTAGAGTCGCACTGAGAATATTGGGCAACCTGCTGATGATGTTCAGCCTGACAATGCTGCCACCCATCATAATCTCGGTTATCTTCAAAGAAGGCCTGGCCAATATTTTTCTGAATGCCTTCACCATTACATTCCTGAGCGGAGCGGTTCTGTGGCTGATTTTCAGGGGCGTAAAGGATGAACTGCGTATTAAGGATGGGTTCCTCGTAACATTCGTTTTTTATCTTGCCCTCGGTATCTTCGGCGCCATTCCCCTGATTCATCCAGACGGAACCGACCTCGGCATACCCAACGGTCTGTTCGAGTCCTTTTCCGGGCTCACTACCACCGGTGCGACCGTCATCACCAACCTTGATGACCTGCCGAGGTCCATTTTGTTCTACCGCCAGCAGTTACAATGGCTCGGAGGCATGGGCATCATCGTGCTCGCAGTGGCCATCCTCCCCATGCTGGGTATCGGCGGCATGCAACTGTACCGTGCTGAAACGCCGGGCCCGATGAAGGACAGCAAGCTGACCCCGAGAATCAAACAGACAGCGTTTGCCTTGTGGTCAATTTATGTGACACTCACGCTCTTGTGCGCCATTGCCTACTGGTTGGCCGACATGTCATGGTTTGATGCCATAAGCCATAGCTTCACTACGCTGGCAATAGGCGGATTTTCCACCCACGATGCCAGCATCGGCTATTTCAACTCTCCATTGATCGAATCGATCGCCATTTTCTTTATGGTACTCGCCGGCATGAACTTTGGTTTACACTTTCTGGCATGGCGAGAGAAGTCCATCACCCATTATCTGGCTGACGAGGAGGTTCGTTTTTATCTGACGCTCCTGGGGACGGGCACGCTGGCTGTCAGCTCGCTTCTCTATGTGTATGGCACCTATGACGCACCGGACGCATTCAGATACGGCATCTTCCAGGTCGTCTCCGTCTTCACCACCACGGGATACGTCACCACGAACTTTTCGATCTGGCCAACCCTGCTGCCATTTCTGGTGTTTTTTGGCGCTTTTACGGGCGCCTGCGCGGGCTCTACCGGCGGGGGCATCAAAGTGATTCGCTCACTCCTCCTGATGAAACAGGGTATCCGGGAAATTCATCGCCTGATCCACCCCAACGCCATAATTCCTATAAAAATTAACAAACGTTCGATGTCCCCCAATATTATCGAGGCCGTCTGGGGGTTCTTTTCCATCTACGTCATAATATTTGTGTTCATGCACCTCGCCCTGGTGGCCACAGGACTCGATTTTGTCACGGCGTTCTCCGCGGTTGGCTCGACCATCAACAATCTCGGCCCTGGTTTGGGGACCGTCGCTTCACATTACGCAGATATCAGCGCCACCGCCAAGATCCTGCTTTGCTTTGCGATGATGCTGGGTCGCCTTGAGATATTTACCTTGCTGGTTCTTTTCACACCCGCCTTCTGGCGCAAATAGAACCCGAGACACAGTGTTTAATGAAACCCTTCCGGGCGATTGAATCTTCGAGGACAAACCCGATACTTGGATGAATAGAATGATCAAGCTCCTGACGGTCGTCAGTCTCACCATCGCACTGCCGCCGAGCGGCGGCCAACGAGATCTGGCTCGCCACTCGCCGCGACGATCGTGGCACGCGCCCGGTCCCGCAGTTTGAGCGCGGTCTGCCAGGCGCTCTCACCTGGCTCTCGCAAGTCCCCCGGCGAGACAGGCTCGCCGATGCGTACGCTGATACGGCCTCTGCGAGGGAACCACGAGTCAGCACGCAACATCGAGCGCGTGCCCCGGATCGCGATAGGCACAACGGGCAGATCCGCATCTGCGGCAGTCATGAACGCCCCCATGTGAAAGGTTCTCAGCCCCGGAATGCGTGTGAAGGTCCCCTCGGGAAAGAACACCAGCGAACGGCCGGCCCGCGCAGCATCTGTCAGAACGCGTGCGTCTTCGCTGCCTTTGGCAGTGTCAAAGCGCTCGACAAAGGCGCAACCCAGGCGCCGCAGAGGGGGACCGGTGCTGCGCTTGTGCGCAAGCTCGACCTTGGCTACGAAACTCGCTGGCCTTTTCAACACGTACATGAGCACATACGGGTCCAGATAGCTCTGATGATTGACCACCAGCACGCATGGCGCCGTGTCCGGAAGATTCTCGCCGCCTTCCACCTTAATGGGCGTCGCCGTCAGCCCTGCGAACAGGCGTGCCAGCCGATGTAAAAATCCCCAGCGCCACCGCAAGCTCGGCAGCACCATAAGGCCGAGCCACACTAACGGTGCCAACAGGCCATACCACGTCCAGACCCAGGCAGCATAGAGACTCGCATCGAGGTGTCGGTTCGCGCGCCTTATCGAGGGCATTAACCTCATGAGCTGGACACTGAGCCACTGGCGCCAGACGGGTGGCGGCGGCCGTGTTGCCTCGCCTTTTTCGTACCGTTCCCGGATGGCCGTACGGCGCATCTTGCCGCTGGATGTCTTCAGCAAGCTGCCGGGCGGCGCGAGCACGATGTCGTCGGGCGGGGCTTCAAGCTGGTCCATCGCCAGCTCGTTGATGCTCGCGCGCATCGTCGAGCGGGCGTCCTCATCGGTCTCCCGCGTCTCGGCCACGATGACAAGTTTCTCGGTTGCGGACTGCGGATCCATGCTGCCGAATACAGCAACCCGTCCTTTCCGGATGCCCTTGAGCTCGCCAACGGCTTCTTCCAGTTCTTGCGGATATATGTTGCGGCCCGCCCGGATGACAACATCCTTGATGCGGCCCGTCACATAAAGCTCTCCGTCCACGGTATAGCCGAGATCACCGCTGTCCAGCCATTCCCCGTCGAACAACTCACGGGTTTTCTGGGGATTCCGGTAGTAGCGGCTGGTGGCGGAGGGGCCTTTGAATTCGATGCGGCCTTGCTCGCGATCGGGCAGCTCGCGGCCAGTGTCATCAACTACCCGGATCTGGTGATCCTTGAGCGGATGACCACAGGCGGGAAAGCGTATCGTTTCTGCATTCGATGGTGCGGGGACCGCATTGCCGGTTTGAGCGAACGTTCGGCGCTCGATGCAGTCGATAAGCGGCTCCCGGCCCAGCGGCGGAAACGCCAGGCCAACGCTGTTCTCGGCGAGGCCGTAGACCGGCATCATCGCCGCGCGTTCGAATCCATGGGTACCGAACCGCTCACAGAAGCGCTCAAGCGTGGTCGGGCTGACTGCCTCCGCACCGTTGAAAGCGGCCCGCCAGGAACGGAGATCCAGTCCTTCGATTTGCTCGTTACGGACCCGGTGCAGGCACAACTCGTAGCCGAAGTTGGGCGCGGCCGACAGGGTCCCGCCGTAACGGTGAATCGCCCAAAGCCACCGGTGCGGCGCCGCCAGAAAACTCATCGGAGACATCACCAGAAAGAACGTGGCGTAGTAGAGTGACCCCAGCCAGGCGCCGATCAATCCCATGTCGTGATACAACGGCAGCCAGCTTACGAAGACGTCCTCGGGACCCGCATCGATCCATTCCCCCATGGCGCGAATGTTGGCGAGCAGGTTGGCATGGCTCAGGACCACCCCCTTTGGCTGGCCGGTGCTTCCCGAGGTGTATTGCAGGAACGCCGTGTCCTGGGGGCTTGCGGGCATTGGCTGGTAACGCGCACCGGTCATCAAGTCGGCCGTCGTCACCACGGCCTGCATCGACGTAACCACCGAGCGCAGCCAGTGCGCCACCTGCGTGGTATCGGGGTCAGCAATGAGCAACCTCGCCTCGCAATTGTTCAGGATTGCCGTGTGCCGCCTGAGATGATCCTCGATCTGGCTCGCCCGGACCGGAGGATAAATGGGCACGGGCACGGCGCGTGCGAGCAGAACCCCGAAGAAACTGAAAAAGTAGTCCTTGCCCGTGGGCAATATTAGAGCAACCGTCTCACCCGGCTTGATCCCCCGTTGCTGGAGTCCGGCCGCTATGGTCTCGGCGCCGGCCCGGAGGTCCCGAAAGGTGAGCGATTCACCATCACCGGCATCCGTGTAAAACTGCAGGTGCCGGCGGTCTCCGTGTGCTTGAACATGCCAGTCCAGCACTTCCACCAGAGTTTCTGCCGAACGTGGCGCCGCCTCGGCCTCACCCAGCGCCACGTGTTTCGCGGGTTCCGACGAGATCGTTCGCGGCCCGCCCGCACTGGCCAGGGCGCGGAGCAAATCCCGTGGGGTCTCGACCTCGGCGAATACTTTCTCGGCAAGGGCAACGCCAAAGTGTTCCTCAACCCGCGCGATCAACTCGACGCGTGCCAGGCTGTCGAATCCCAGATCTCGCTCGAACGATGCGTCCAGATCGATCGGCAGATTGTTTCGCGAGGTGCCCAGCTCATCGACCAGACCCCGGATCAGCTCCAGCAATCGGGCGGCATTATCCTTCTTGTCGCCCGATCCGGGATCCGTCATGGTCATTGGCTCTTTTGAATAAATCAGTACAGCAAGGATAAGCCACTTCTTTTCGAGCCCGCAATGTCCACGGTCAATCGCAGAAGGTGTGCGGTGCCTTTTTCAACCGATTTTGATTTTTGTCATTGAGGAAAGCGCTAAAAGCCTCAAACTATGAACCTCAACGAATGAAGGTGGCACCTTCAAGAAGGAGAGTTTGATATGAAAGTTCAAGAAGCAATGCACAGCGGTGTTGACTGGCGCAATCCCGAGACACCATTGACTGAAATTGCAAGCATCATGCGTGAACACGACGTTGGCGCCATTCCCATCGGTGAGAACGACAGGTTAGTGGGCATGGTGACCGACAGAGACATGGTCATCCGTGGACTAGCGGACGGCCGGGATCTGCTGTCGCTGACTGCAGGCGACGTAATGACGAAGGGGATCGTCTATTGCACGACGGGGGAAGACGTCGAAGACGCTATCTACCTGATGGAGCAAAAGCAGATCCGTCGCCTGCCGGTAATCGATGAGAACAAGCGCATGGTCGGGATACTCTCGCTAGGTGATCTATCCCATGCCGTAGGTCGCGAGCTGAGTGGCGAGTTGGCAGCGGCCATAGCGGCTCACCACGCGAGCTGAACCGGCCAACTGTAGTTTCCCAACGATTCTAACAACGGGCCAGGAGAGGGCGGAGTCACAAGTAAACCCGGACGCCACACATCAATGAAATCCTTCCGGGCGATTGAATCGATACAATTTTCTCTCACCGGCCGGTCTCTCCTTATAGCGCTTATATGCCCACTGATATTGTTCCGGCGCTTCTCGAACGCACGCCTCGACAACACGATTTATTGCTGCTGCCGACGTCACAAGGTCGTTAGAATAAATATCATCATCCGGTTTTTTATAAACGACATCAAACCCATTTGGGTAATCATTTCTACGAACATAGACACAAACCACGCTGGCATTGGTTTTTCGCAACAGCCTGCTAACCAGAGTATCAGTAAGGGCTTCAACACCGAAAAACGGCGCATAAACGCCGTTCCTCGGCACCTGATCCGGCAGTACCACCACCGTCTTCCCTTCGCTGAGGCGTCGATACAAGGTCGCGACGCCCTTGACATTTGCAGGCACCAGCTCATTGCCGAAACTACTGCGAATATTTTCCATTATGCTAACGAGATATTTTTGTCTCGGGGGGCTGTACAATGCTGTCATATTGCCACGAGTTGAGAAATAAACATTGAACAACTCCCAATTACCTATATGCGGCAACAATACAACGACACCACACTGCCGCGCCTTCGCCTGATCCAGAATTTCTTCCCCATCGACCTTGTTTATCCAGGCGTTAATCCGATCATAACGGCCAAGCCAGGTGGCCGGCGTCTCCATTAATGTCATCCCGGTATGTATCAGCGCGTCCTTGACGAGATGTTGCCGCGCTTCCGCATCCAGCTCCGGAAAACAGGTCTCAATATTGACACGTGCTACTTTTGCAGAGCGGCTGTTTAGCCAAAAGCCAACGAGGCCAATCAAGCGACCGACTGCCTGGCTAACGCGCAACGGCAACCATGACATCAAGCGTAACGTCGCAGCCATCGATCGGGTGGCTATTTTGTCCACAATGTCGCTCATCGGGCTGCCTGACTACAAGGCTCATGACGATGACACGCAACCAGGTGGTCGTTAACCATGCCGGTCGCCTGCATAAACGCATAACAGATGGTCGGTCCCACAAAATTGAAACCACGCTTCTTCAGGGCACGGGACAGCTCCCTGGATTCCCCGGTTTCCGCCGGCACATCCTCGAGACGCTGGAATCGATTTTGAATCGGCTTATCGCCTACAAATGACCACAG
>JBBDSF010000111.1:117189-127069 GCA_040905125.1 Pseudomonadales bacterium
TGCCGCAGGCCCACCGACGGGCGTTACGGTCAAAACCCCAACAGATACCAATATTACTATCAATTTCAGGTAGTTATGAAGCCTTCACCGGCGAACTTTCAGGAATTGTATCTGGATTCACTCCGGCACCTGGGAGTGGACCCCCTGGTTCACGATATCCGCTTTGTTGAGGATAACTGGGAGTCACCAACATTGGGGGCCTGGGGACTTGGCTGGGAAGTCTGGATGGATGGTATGGAAATCACCCAGTTCACCTACTTTCAACAAGCTGGTGGAATCGAGTGCTATCCGGTCACCGGTGAGATTACTTACGGTCTCGAACGCCTTGCCTTGTATCTTCAAGGCGTCGAAGACTTCCAGGAATTAATCTGGTCGGAAAGCGGCAACGAGACAGTCACCTATGCGGACGTCCACCATCAATATGAAGTCGAGATGTCGTCATTCAATTTTGACGAGGCCGATGTGGATGCGCTATTCCAGCATTTCGACTTCTACGAAAGCGAAACCACGCGTCTGCTCGATAAGCATTTGCCGTTGCCGGCTTACGAATATGTGATGAAAGCTTCACACACTTTTAATCTACTGGACGCGCGACACGCCATTTCGGTCACGGAAAGGCAGCGTTATATCCTGAGGGTACGCGCCCTGGCCAGAGCGGTTGCAGCCGCGTATCTCGAATCGCGACGTCAACTTGGTTTCCCGTTGGCGGACGAGGATATCAAGCAGACTTATCTGAAAGAGGTCGCTGATGGAAACACGTGACCTCCTGGTTGAGATAGGCACCGAAGAATTGCCACCCAAGTCCCTGAAACGACTACTCACGGACCTGCAGACGAATGTCGGCCAGGAACTATCCAGGGCCAATTTTTCCTTTGACGAAATAAAAGGTTATGCCACTCCCCGGCGACTGGCAGTACTCATCAAGGCATTGCCGTCATCCCAGCCTCAACAGCAAACCGAAAAACGCGGCCCTGCCGTCACAGCGGCTTTCGATGAAGCCGGCCATCCCACAAAGGCAGCCGAAGGGTTCGCCAGATCCTGCGGGGTGAGCGTCGGTGATCTGGAGCGTATGGAAACAGACAAAGGAGAGTGGCTGGTTTTCCGTGAAACAAAACCGGGCCAGTCAATTGAGTCGCTCATCGAAAACATAGTATCAAACGCTTTGGAAAATCTGCCAATTGACCGACGAATGCGCTGGGGCGCATCGCGGGTACAATTTGTAAGACCTGTGCATTGGGTTGTCGCGCTATATGGTGCCGATGTAATTCCTGCAACTATAATGGAATTACCGGCCGGCCGAGAAACTCGCGGACACCGATTTATGGGCAAAACGATTAGCCTGAAGGATGCCAACGATTATGCTGCGTCGCTCTATAAACAATATGTATTGGCAGACTTCGAAGACCGCAAAAAAGAGATAAATCGGCAGCTTCTGGAAGAAGCAAAAAAATGTAACGGTACGGCCGTTATAGAAAACGCTTTACTGGAAGAGGTGACAGCTCTGGTAGAGTGGCCGGTTGCGCTGGCGGGACATTTCGATGAAAGGTTTCTGGAATTGCCCGAAGAGGTACTCATTTCGGTTATGACGGAGCATCAACGGTATTTTCACCTGCGTGACAACCGCGGTAAATTGCTTCCCCGCTTTCTGACCGTGGCAAATATAGAAAGCGCAGATCCTGACACCATCGTGAGTGGAAACGAAAGGGTGATCGAACCCAGGCTCGCAGATGCGGCGTTCTTTTACGAGGTGGACACCAGATCCACTCTTGAGGACAAGGTTCAAACACTTGGGAATGTGGTCTTTCAATCCGAGCTTGGCACCTACCTTCAGAAGGCGGAGCGGCTTTCCATGCTTGCAGGAGCGATCGCAAAACGGATTGGGACCAATGAAATCCACGCTCGGCGGGCAGGGCGCCTCGCCAAAGCTGATCTTGTATCCGACATGGTGGGCGAGTTTCCCGATCTTCAGGGAATAATGGGAAGCTATTATGCACTGGCCGACGGCGAGCCTGACGCAATTGCACGCGCCATTGGCGATCACTATCTACCCATCCAGGCCGGTGGTCGGTTGCCTGCCGAGCCGGTTGCCTGTTGTATTGCCCTCGCCGACAAACTGGACACCCTCGTCGGCCTGTTTGCTATCGGCCAACCGCCCTCGGGTTCACGTGACCCGTTCGCACTCAGACGTCAGGCCCTCGGTGTTGTTCGAATCTGTGTCGAAAAGGAACTGGACCTCAACCTGAAAGAATGCCTGCAGCAGGCAGCCGAATGTTATTCCAGCCAATTGACCATCAACAGCAGCCAGCTGGACGAGATTCAGTCCTGGATCATCGACCGCCTTGCCAATTGGTGTCAGGACCAGGGTATCTCAACCGATACTTTCAATGCCGTGCGCCAGAGTCGCGAGGGGATCACCAATCTGCTTGAAGCATACCGGCGCGTTATGGCCATGCACTCGTTCAGGAAACATCCGAGGGCGGAAAACCTGGCCGCCGCCAACAAGCGTGTGGCCAATATTCTGAAAGATATCGACACGAACACGCTGGCAACACCTGACGATAAATTGTTTGAAGCCGAAGCCGAACGAACTCTGGTTCAAAGCATGAATGAGGCACGTGAGAAAATGGATGCGGCCCTGGACTATGAGACACAGTTACTGGCCCTTGCAGACCTGCAGCCCCATATCGACCGCTATTTTGACGATGTCATGGTGATGACCGATGACGCCACCCAGCGGGATAACCGGCTGGCAACCGTCTGGCAAATGCGCCGGCTCTTCCTGAACCTGGCCGACTTCTCCCTGCTCCAACCCTCGGCAGGAGAATAGAAATGGCTAAATCATGGACCTTCGAGAAGGGGCTGCATGAAACGGGTAACGGGATCTACGCGTACCTGCAGCCCGACGGCGGCTGGGGATGGTCGAATGCGGGCCTCGTACGGGACGGTGACGAATCATTGCTCGTCGATACGCTGTTCGATGCGCCCCTGACCCGGGAAATGCTGAAGACGATGGCGGAGGCGACCGGCATCGCCCCTGCGGATATCGGCACCGTTGTGAATACGCATGCCAACGGTGATCACACGCATGGCAACGGCCTTTGCGCCAACGCGGAGGTGATCGCGAGCGAAGCCAGCGCGCGGGAAATGGAGGCTTTCGACGGCAAGGCGATGCACGGCTTCATGCAGGCGGCGCCGAATCTCGGCATGGCCGGTGAATACCTGCAGGAGATTTTCGGCCCGTTCGACTTCGCCGACATCGCCGAGAAACTGCCGACGCAAACGTTTACCGGCGAGACAACGATCAAAGTGGGCGACAAGGACGTGCAGCTCATCGAAGTCGGCCCGGCCCATACGGCCGGCGACGTGCTCGCCTACGTGCCGTCAGAGAGCACGATATTCACCGGCGACATCCTGTTTATCGACGGCACGCCCATCATGTGGGCAGGCCCCGTCGCCAACTGGCTCCGGGCCTGCGATCGAATCATCGAGCTCGCGCCGGAGGTTATCGTCCCGGGTCATGGTCCGATAACAGACATCTCGGGCGTCAAGCGCGTACAGGATTATCTCCGCTATATCGAGGTCGCGGCACGCAAGCGTTACGATGCCGGGATGACCGTTCGAGAGGCTGCCTTTGACATCAAACTGGGCGACTTCGAGTCCTGGGGCGACAATGAGCGCATCGCCATCAATGTGGACACACTGTTCCGTGAATTCAGCGGTTCCACCGAGCCGCCGAAGACCGTCGAGCTCTTTGGCCTGATGGCCGAGCTCAAGCGCCGCGGCTAGCTGGCGAAAACCGAAAACCCGACTGCCACATAAGCCCCGTAGCCGACCAGCAACAAGCCGCCCTCGACCCGGCTGAGGCGCCGCCCCGTGTACAGGAACAGCAGTAGCAACAATGCCGTTCCGAGCATAACCCATTGATCGAACTGAAGAATTCGCGCGTGCACCGGCAGGGGCTGAAGCAGGGCTGATACGCCCAGGATGCCAAGCAGATTGAAAATATTACTGCCCAGTATATTGCCTACAGCCACATCAGCATGCCGGCGGATTGCTGCAATGACGGAAATCGACAGTTCCGGTAACGACGTGCCAACGGCCACCAGTGTCAAACCGATAACCGCCTCTGAGACCCCGAAGTGTGCCGCGATACCGATGGCTCCCCTTAAGAGGACCTGCGAGCCGCCAATTAACAGCGACAACCCGAGGAGGATGGCAATGACAATAAACCACAAGGATTTTGGCAACGCCGAAAGTTCCCCGGCTTCGGCCTGATGAAGCTCCGCCACAGGTCCAGCATGGTCGCGCTCACTCAAGTACGCCCAGATGAGGTAGGCGACCAGGGCAACCAGAAAGATTATGCCGTCCACGCGTCCCAGCGCATTGCCGCCCACCAGAACCACAAAGAGAATACTTGCGGCGACAACCACAATGGCATCCCGGCGCAGCGCCAGAGGCTTGACCCCTAACGGTGAAATAATGGCGCAAATACCCAGTATCAGCAGAATATTGCCAATATTACTGCCGACGACATTGCCGACAGCAATATCCGGCCGCTCGTTTATCGCCGCATCGACCGATACGACCAACTCCGGGGCCGATGTGCCAAACCCCACAATAACCAGACCGCTTAGCAGTGGTGATACGCGCAAACGCCGTGCCGCGGCCAAAGACCCGCGAATCAGCGCCTCCCCGCCTACGCTGAGCAATACAACGCCCACGGCGAGCAGCAGCATGTTCAACATGAATCCTCCCCACATATCAATTGGTAGCTGTTGCAGTCATCAAGCCCCATAGCCAACTGATCTTGAAGGCGTTTATCGTTGAATTGGCGAAACCGGCAGGTCAGAAAATCATCGCACCAGTCTGTAATGACCAGTTTGCCTTGCGGACGAAGTACCCGCTTTAACTCGTTCCCTCATCTATTCAGTCTGTGCCGAATGATTGATTGGCGACATGTGATCCAATCGCTGATAACTAAACCATTGTCCCCGGGTACGCCCTTCGTTATCCTCCATCCGTACGTATACGGTCATCTCATCATCGCTCGTTTTCTCAAAAGTGAATCCGTCGAAGAACACTTTATCCTTGCCGACCTCAACGAGCGGGAAATCAACAGTTTCATTCTTTTCCTCCCATCCCCTCAGGTCACCGTGAAAGTGTTTGAGCTTCAGCATCAACGTTTTACCTTCCTCGGAGATAGTCAGGAATTCGTAAAACTTCACCTCGCCGTCCGCCACCAGTTTGAACGCGCCCATCATCGAACCGCCAAAGGGCGGCGTCCACACCTCTTCCGTCACACCGCCGAAGGCCCGCCCTTGCCAGTGACCCTGAAGCCACGCCACGTCTGTTAATGACGCAGTCGGCTCCTCGGAAACGAATTCATCGGCCGCTGAATCGGGGACCGCATCTTGTCCATTGAGTGAAGTGTGAACCAGGACCAGAAAGATCACGGTTGTCGCAACTGTTATTTTCATTATTATTTCCTCGTATCATTTTATTCCATCAATCGCGAGTCAAGTATGGACAGTTCTTCAAGGCCCGCGTCGGTTAATTCCGATTTACCGCGATAAACATCCAATTCCATGCTCGTTGAACTCACCTTTTAGTTTTTTTCACATAACCTCGGCTCCACGTTTTTCGAGCAGTTCTCTGAGAATCGAGCGATGACACCGGGCTTCGTCTGCACAATAGCAACCCATGGAGAAATTGGTGTGATGCGAGAGCGCGGCCAGTAGATCGAGGTCACGGCTGGGATCGCGTTCCTTCATCTCGGCAAGAAATCGTCGTTTAAAGGTACGCCAGACTTTTTCATCTCCATCGATTGGAAAGAATTCCTTCAAGAGCCCCTCGCTTGGCGACACATTGGGAAACCAGACATCGTAAATATTTTTCCTTGAATAATCTTCTTTACGCACGCCCCGGGGCGGTCGTCGCACGGTTCCAATACGGAGTCCTTCATTGCCGGCCCGCTCGCTACCCAACCTGACGATACGTATAGCCATAATACTCTCTGATCAACTGTAGCGGGCGCCCAGCATAATGACACCCATGCCCACCAGACAAATCCCGACACCGACAATGTCGGTGATCGTCGGGCGAACGGCGTCGACTAGCCACAACCATAGAATCGCGACAGATACGTAAACACCACCGTAAGCCGCATAAACCCGGCCCGCTGTATGCGGATGTAACGTCAGCAGCCAGACGAAGATCACCAGGCTTATGGCTGCCAAAGGCAGCAACCATACTGAGCCTTCCTGCTTTAAGTATAACCAGGGCAAATAACAACCGACAATTTCCGCCACGGCGGTCAATACAAACAGTCCAAGGATCTTTGTGAACTCGACAATAATCATACTAATGCGTCTCTAATGTTGTTGCCCGACAGACCGTAATCAAGCCAGCCTGCTTCCGTTGGGAACCTGCCGTTCCGGCACGGCGAGAACCACGTTGCCGTCCTCATCGTAAAAGCCCGTGACCAGACACTCGGATTTTATCGGCCCGATCTGTTTCGGCGGAAAATTGACCACGCCAACAACCTGTTTTCCGATCAACTCGCTTTTCTGATATAAACCCGTTATTTGAGCGCTTGCCTTCCGACAACCGACTTCCGGCCCGAAATCTACTCGCAATATATACGCCGGATTTTTCGCCTCCGGAAATTCATCAACGTCGGTCACCGTTCCCACCCTCAGTTCCACCTTCTGGAAATCATCCCAGGTTATTTCATTCATACCTTGATCTCATATAATTGTCAGCCATCGTGTGAGGAAGCCTGATTTTCATCAGTAACCGGCTCAGGTTTAATGTTTTTAATGACCACTGTCCCGGCGAGCTTGTCATGCCAACCCTGTTTTCGTTTATCGATACCGACCCAGATGAATCCGAGAAACAACGGAATCAGCGAAACATAGTAAGCAAAGTACCGCCCTATAAATTGCCCTGCAGTGGGTTTTCCTCCTGTTTTCGCATCTACTATCGTGATTCTGGTTACCATCTTCCCGGGTGTAGCAGATCTATAGATCCAGAAAACGATGATAGCAATGGCGGGCAAGACGTAATTGAATAGTACGTGCCAGGAACCTTGAATAAGCGTGTCGCTCATCCAATATTCCGCACCATATATAGCAGTCAGTATTGGCCCAATTATTATAAGCACCAATATCGAGTCTATTATTGCCGCCCCAACTCTGATCCAGAATCCGGCGTATTCCTGATCATTCATATGTTTTTCTCCTGATTTTGTCTATGACCAAAATCTTCCCTGCAATACCCCATGTCAGCTACTTTAGAACCAATAGTCAGCGATACGTAAGCAGTCACCTCATCTTCAAGTGTCTGCGGATAGTCGTAAGCCAGCTCGTCGGCGACCTTATGGCCAAGTTCCCGGAACAGATCGAGCGTCGCATAAAAGGCGCGCCAATTGGCGGCCAGGTCAGCGTCCGCGAACGTACGGGTTATTTGACGCCACCGCGCTTCGTCTATAAATCTGTCGAAGTCTCGTCCAAATTTGTTGGGTTGGGCGTCCCATCCGTGTTCTATGCCGATTGTCCATTCAATCAGCTTCTGGAGGTAGTTGAACCGAAGCACGACGTCCAATGTGTATTTCGCATAGAAGAGTTCTTCCCGGGCAAGGGTCTTGGCGACATAGGTCGCATCCCACCAGAACTCATGGGCGAACTTGTTCCACTCATCGGCATCGGGCCTGCTTATCTTATAACCTTCATAGGTTGGCAATGGAAGATCGCTGCATAGATCATCGAGGTCGAAAAGTATCTGATAACCATTCAAGTAATTCTCTGTCGCGAGGTCGCTATCGGTAATCTGGAAGTCAATTCGAAACCCTTCCTTGAACAGGACCAACCTCGTCAGCCACCCTTCTTTGAAAGAACCGGGTTGCCAGGGACATTTGGCCAGTGGCGTTCCCAGATCAGCCAGCCAGTCGTCGCCAAGCCAATACGGTTCCAGGTCGTCAACATACAGTTCAATGTCATAGTCTGAGAGGCGATCCACCCTGGCCCGGGGATTCACGCGGGAACCGGTGAGAATTGCTGCCCGCACATCCGTGGCTGATGCGACCCAATCATGGAACAGGGACAGGACTTCTTCTTTGGGCAGGACTTTCATTGGTCATTAACGACGGCGTATGTGAGTACATGACACCACGTCAAGCGCTACCTCCATCATCCTGTTCAGCAGATGGAAACGCCGAGCGGCCTTGGCGTAGTCGTTTGACGTCAACTGTTGCAATCTCATTTTGATGCACGACGCCCCGCATCACCGGCAGCAAAAGACAGAGCGGCGAAGGAGCGGGGCTTATTGTTGTCCGGCTGCATACGATCGTTAGGCGCTTTTATGAAATCGCCAGCCAGACTCCACTGAGCGCACCCGATAAGCTGGTCGCAGAGTCCACGCATAACATAATATCTTGCCGACCCAATTTTGCCGCCCTAACGACCGCCGAGTTAATGCCATGCACCGAGTATCACACCCATCAGCACCAGTGCGACAAGCATGTAACCTGCATTGATCAACATGTAGCGCATCGATTTGTTCTCGAACAGACCGATGATGAAGATACCCATCGCGAGCGTGCAGACAAAGGCCAACCAAAGACCTTCGCCATATTTCTTTGCTTGAGATCTTCGTCGGTGAAGCCGTTTTCGCGCATCCACACATTGCCGAAGAGCAAAGGGGAGTACCACACTCCACCGAGCGCGAATGCGGCTAGTGTGGACGCGACAACAGCAAGCCAATTGATCGTTGAAATGTCCATGGTTGTATTCCTTCTTGCTCTTTAGTGATTCCAACCACGCCTGGTACGCATTCTGCTGAACGCTGCTCAGGAACCGCCTTCGTATCGGAACGAAACGTTTACTTTCGCACGATAGCTCTGAACCTTGCCATCCTCCAGGATCATATCGAGTTCAGCCACCTCGGCGATCCTCAGGTCTCGCAGTGACTCGCCGGCTTTTTCCACCGCAGCGGCAGCCGCCTTCTCGAACGATTCGGTACTGGTACCCACCAACTGAATAACCTTATATACGCTCTCAGCCATGATTGTCCTCCTTTGTCTGACATTTTTGGCCCCGTTCGGCGCGATGGTCGAGCAAGGGTGAAGGTCATTGTACTCCTTGTACAACGAAACGTGCAGGCGCACAAGCTGGACAACGTTATTTTAAGAGTGGATTTTGGATCCGAACCCTAATCATCTAGTGTTAAATTGGCAGGTGGTTGTGCCGGACCCGGTAGTGCGCTCAGCGCGGTCACCGTGACTAATATCAGCGCCATACCCAAAATTTGCGGACCCACCAGGATTTCATTCAAAACAACAACTCCGAACAGCGATGCGGTGACCGGTTCGACCATTGCCACAATTGAGGCCACGGCCGGCGCCGTATGATTCAGTCCAATGATATAAAGAACGAACGACAATCCCGCGCCGAATACACCCAGTGCTGCGAACAACGGCCAATCCGGCGTACCCAGGGCTGCAACGGTCTGCTCGACACCGGCCGGCCAGATAAGGATCGTGGCAAGTACCGCAAACGCTATTGAGAGAATCGCCTGCGGGCTGCCGTGCGGTGCCGCATACTTGAAGCCGAAAATGAATATCGCGTAGGACAGCCCGGCAAGCAGCCCGGCGCCCACACCGATAGGCGTGACGCCGCTCGCACCGATGTCGTAAATCTGCGTAAGCAACACGATACCAAGCATCACCACCGCGATCGCACCCCACTTAGGCGCGGTTGGACTTTCAAGCTTTAATGCGAATGACACGAGATACACGAACACTGGGGCGCAGTACATCAACGTAGCCGCAACGTAAGCGTTCATTCTGCCACGTTATTCCTGTCTCGGTCATTGGCCGATAGGC
>JBBDSF010000112.1:0-35284 GCA_040905125.1 Pseudomonadales bacterium
GCTTCGAATCTTGATCAAGTAGGAATCCATGACCTTTGTTTCGAGGTCCTCAATATAGGCAAGGGGTTGCTGATCGAATTCCTCCTGCATTTCTATACTGGCTAACTTCACCTTGTTAAGACTTTCATCGATGATTTGTCGCCACTCAGGCGATGAGAAATTCCATTCGTCCCGATTTTCCAGGCGGTTACGCAGTGCATCTCTGTTGGACGAAGCGCTACCGCGCAAGTCATTTAATCGTTCCGGCGTGGTCGTTTCATTAAAGTAGGAATACACGCCGAAAGAAATTGAAGCCACCAGTACCAGGCCGAGCACTGAATAGCGAATGACAGGTGGATCCTCGCTAAACAGCCCCTGATAAAATTCTTCTACGGTGGCAGTCCTGTTGTCACCCTTGATGGCAAGGCCACGTTTGAGCGCACGCCAGTGACGCCGCTTCATCCACGGGATGGGTTCGGGTTCCAGCCCCTGCTCGAGAGCCTTGTCGGCCGGCGTACGATTGTAGGGGTGGCGACCGGTAAACACCTCATAAGCGACGAGTGCCAGCGCATAAACATCATCCGATGTCGATGGCTCCTTGCCCTTTAACATCTCGTAACTGGCATAGGTAGGCGTTAACGCACCCAGAGCACCCGCGTCAAAAACGGTTTTTTCCCCATCGGCAGCCAGATCCCCCGGGCTTGATACGGCCCTGGCAATACCGAAATCGAAAACTTTCGCCGTTTTATCACCGGTCCAATAGATATTACCCGGCTTGAAGTCTGAGTGAACAATGCCCGCGCCATGGGCTCGCATCAGGCCCTGGCAAATGCCATCGATAATATTCCAGGCATCTTCCCTCGATACACCTTCAGGATGCTTTTTGAGATAGTCATCGAGAGGCTCACCGTCCAGCAGCTCCATGGACATAAAGACGGTATCGCCTTCCCGGTCGAAGTCGTACACACCCATAATATTGTTGTGAGGGATACCCCGCGTCTTCGAGGCTTCACGCTGCAGAGAAATGAATGCGTCCCGATGCCGGGCAAAATTTTCATTGAGAATTTTGATGGCAATGTAGGGGTTACGCTCCTGCGCTTCCTGAGCCCGTAAATCAAGCGCCTTATAGACATCGCCCATGCCGCCACTACCGACTTTCTCTTCGAGGACAAAACGATTTTTGAGCAGACGGCCTGCCTCGGCATTGCCCCTGGCGCCACTTTCAGGCCCCTGGGAGGCGACATAGGTAGTATCGGCGTCGCCCGAGGCACGGCCGCCAAGGACGGTAGAATCATCGTCGATACCCGGTTTGAGGACTGTCTGATCTCCACTGTCCGGTTGATCACGCCCGGGCTCTTCTGGCTGGCGGTCGGATGCTTTTCGCCGCGGGCCATCCCTTGCGACGGTCGCTTCGTCAGCCTGGGAACCATCCGTGTCCCGTGCCCCTGCAGGCTCGCTGACACTGGTCGGGTCGTCGAACCCGCCCGGTTCTCTTAGAATCGTGGCATTTTCATTACGCGCAGCGGGCTTTCTGATCGCCGTTTCATCACGCTGGCTCTTCTCGTCCGATTCGTCACGCACAGTTTTATTCTCGGCTTGGCCCGTCTTATCAGAGGATAACTCGCTCTTGTCCGCAGCGTTGGAGCGCCGTTCAGACATGGAAAGCCCCTCCACGTTCCGTTATTATGATCGAAACTGATTCTATTCTGCGGGTTTTTCGCCCATTTTCCTAGGGGCTATACACAACTCGGCAAGGTACTCAATCACAAACGTAGCGAATCAAATTCTCCGGATCTTCTTTAGACACTTCCTCCCCCAGACCAATGTAGCCAGCTCCCCATAGCATCAGTTCCTGACGACGCAGAAATATATTTTCACCATCATCTGTCTTGACGAAAGTTCCATTTGAGCTCTGATCAGTCAGTAAAAATTTGCCGCGCCGGTATTCAATACTGGCATGAGTTCGCGATGCCAGCCGGGTCTGGCACAGAAGATCGCTCTGCACTCCCCGGCCAATAACAAAGGTACGATGATCATCCGAACCAATTCTCGTCTCCTCCCCACGAAACTCCAGCGTCAGATATTTCACTGCCTCTTCATCAGGTCCATCAGAAAACTCGATGCGCGTCACGTCGTCACTTTGTTCCCAGACCACCTGATACACGGCAATCTCTTCCTCTTTACCCTTGACCGTCGTCCGATCGAACTGGCGACTCATATCCTGCAAGTCAGCCGACAACAAATTCACCGTTTCCTGGGTGGTGATAATCTGCGAGCCCTTGGCAATGCCGGCCATGCGCGCCGCGACGTTTACCGCGTCACCGAATACATCACCATCTTCCATCAAGATAGCCGGCCCAAAATGCACACCCACCTTGATCGAAATGGGCACGGTTTCGCCTTGCAAGCCCTCGGAAATCTCTTCCTGCATTTCCTTGGCAGCCATAATGCTGTCGTTTGCCGAACTAAACCGGGACATAATCTCATCACCGATCGTTTTAATTACAAAACCCTGATAGTTCTCGGTGATCGTGCCCATAATGTCCAGGACTTTACCAATGATCCGATTGGCACTCTCGTCACCCAGGGTCTCATACAGGTTAGTACTGCCGGTGACGTCAGCAAAAAGGACCGCGACTTCTACGTTCTCTCTGGACATTTGATATTTCCGACTAACAATGAGAATCTATTTTTGTGGGTGATTAGAATATAGCGTGTCATCGTGATTTTCCAGCCGTTTTGCCGGCTGGCGGCAAGACAGACCGCCAGCTCCCACAATAGTGGTAATGTTGGCCAATATCATGGAAAATATTTTTCCTTGTAGGCTGACCCACAGCTTGTCCTATAAGGAGCGCTAATTGCATCAATACGGTGCGGGAACAGACGTCGGCAATTCCCGAGACAACAATGAAGACAGCTACGTGTGCGACCCGGACAAAAATCTGTGGATGGTCGCGGACGGTATGGGCGGTCTCGGTTTTGGGGAAGTGGCCAGTGCCATTACGATCTACACTGTTACTACCCTCGTTCGAGAGGGTCATGGCATCAATCAGGCTATCGAACTCGCACACAAAAAGATCAAGGAATTTGGCGATCAAGATGGCGTAGGCGTCAACATGGGCACAACCATTGTGCTCCTGTTGTCTCATGGAAGCCTCTACAATATTTTCTGGGTCGGGGATTCACGTGCCTACCTTTTCCAGGGTAGCAGTCTAAACCAGTTGACTGTCGACCATTCCCTGGTCCAGTCACTGATAGATCAGGGTGAAATTACTCAACTGCAAGCTGAATCCGACCCCAGACGAAACGCGGTAACCAGGGCACTGGGTGTCCATGAACTTGAAACCGTCAGAGCAGACAGTATTAGCGACAAATGGCGACCTGGCCAGAAGGTATTACTTTGTAGCGACGGACTTACCGACAGCATCTCTCACCGCGAAATCGCTGCAATTTTGGGTCAGGAAGGTACGGACCAGGATAAGGTAGACAAGCTTATCGAAACCGCTCTTGAACAGGGTGGGCAAGACAACATTACCGTCGTACTGGTGTCCGCCCCTGACTCGGCCAGCAATACTGACAGCGATACGGAGTCGCCGGGAAAACGCAAAGCACACGATCAAACACAGGTACCTGACGAGGAGGATGCGGGCCAACGAAACCAGAGGCCAGCTGACGGATATAATATTCCGGGTGACTACTCGGCCAAGGGTCGAGCTCAGCCTGCCTGGCAGAAAGTACTGTTGGCTCTTACCCTTGTCACGACGATAGCGATTTTTGCCAATCTGGACTCTTCCAGCCCGGAACCAAATATGGACACTTCACCGATCCCCTCAACCACTGTGCCACCTGAAGCGCACGCATTTGAGCAAAAGGCAAAGAAGGTGATACCTGAGTTTCCCGAACCATCGGGCGCCCGTATCCAGGTCGGTGTATTTAAAGCTCTTGAAGGAGCAGAAAGCCGGCAAAAAGACATTAGCGACCTTGGTCTGACACCCTGGGTACGCAAACGAGCGACGCAACAGGGTATCCTTTACGTCGTCTTGCTTGGACCTTATGATGATGAGCAAAGACGTCAATCAGTAACAGAACAACTTGACGCCAACAATCTCTCGTATTTCCAGCGTCCACCACGCGGCTGACAGGCGAGCAACATTGACCAGAACATCGAGTAATACTTCGAGAAGTAATTGGCAGCATCAACAGCGGGTTTGTTAAGGCCACCGTCACATGGATAGTAAGTATCTCAATATCGTCAAGACCCTTGCGCCATTCAACGAAATGGCCAGTGAGGACATCAAGGAGGTACTCGCGAACGCCAAAGTCATTAAGTATCCGGAAGGCAAGATGGTCTTCAAGAGGGGCCAGGATGATCCGTTCGTCTATTGGCTTATTTCGGGCAGCATGGACTTGCTGGACGAAAACTTTGAAGCCAAAAATCGAAAAGCGGGTGAAGCCGCGACCATGCAGCCAATCGATAATAACTCACCGCATCGTTTTACCGGGGTAACCACAGAAGAGTCTCGTATCATGCGCCTGGAACGCGCTACCGTCGGTTTGTTTGCGCCTTCGGAGCAAGCCACCGACTACAGCGTCACAGACCTGGAATCGGAGGAAGAAGACGTAGACTGGATGTCGAATCTTTTAAGCTCGCCATTATTCGAATTTATACCGCCAGCCAATATTCAAACCCTGTTCAGCAAGTTCGAAAAGGTCACTTACGAGGCAGACGAAGCTGTGATCAAACAAGGAGAACCCGGTGACTATTTCTATGTTATTGAATCCGGGCGCGCCAGAGTGGAACGTTCAAGTGGCGAGAAAACACAGGTACTTGCAACATTGAAAGCCGGTGATAATTTTGGTCAGGACGCCTTGATCAGCGACGTACCACGGAACGCCACAGTCATTATGGAGACAAAGGGCGTATTGCAAAGACTTGCAGAACCGGACTTCGAAAGTCTGCTGATGAGCCCGGTTCTGGAAACGGTCACGGAACAGGAAGCCAGAGAGATGGTGGAACAAGGAGATCCGAAAACCTACATCCTGGATGTGCGTAATCCCAAGGAACTGGAGTCCGGGAAGATAGAGGGCGCCATCAATGTGCCGTTACTGTCATTACGAAAAAACTTGCCGAAGTTAAAATCGGAAGCCGTTTATGTAACAACTTCTCATCGGGGAAGGCGGGCAGAGCTGGCAGCTTACATTCTCAATGAGAATGGATTCACCGCCTATGCTTTAAAAAGAGATGAGGAACCACCTGATTCGAATGCAAGTGAGCCTGAAGCACCATGACTAATGAAGATTGCCTGTTCTGCAAGATTGCCAACAACGATATAGCCGCAGACATCGTTTATGAAGACGAACAAACCGTCGCGTTTCGGGATATCAGTCCGCAGGCGCCTGTTCACACCCTGGTCATACCGAGAAAACACATTGCCACATTGAACGACCTTACTGAAGACGATGAAAAGCTGTGCGGACACCTGGTCATCGTCGCTCGGAAAATTGCAGCAGAAAATGAGGTATCGGAACCTGGCTACCGTCTTGTGCTGAACTGCAATCAGCAAGGTGGCCAGACGGTATTTCATCTACATCTTCACCTTCTCGCCGGGCGTCAGCTCACGGGACTCGGGTAACCCATCATGAACAACAGAGAATTATCTCCGCTGGACCGATTGATTGTGCAATTTGACGGTGCCTTACGGGCAACGACCGGGACAATGGGCACGACGGCGCGACCTTCGCCAGGCGCCAAAATTGAGCCTGTGGAACTGAACCCCACTTCACGGCAGCGATCAGCCAGCGTCATGCGGGTCAATCATTGCGGAGAAGTTTGTGCCCAGGCACTGTATCAGGGACAGACCCTGGCAGCGCGTTCGCCGGACGTCGAGCAGCGTATGAAGGACGCCGCCAGGGAGGAAGAGGATCATCTGGCCTGGTGTGAAACGCGAATCAAAGAACTGGATTCTCACGTTAGCTATTTGAATCCGTTCTGGTATACGACCTCTTTCGCACTGGGTGCGGCAACCGGGTTACTGGGGGACAAAATCAGTCTCGGCTTTGTCGCGGCAACCGAGGAAGGTGTTTGCAAACACCTGGACGACTACATGGACAGACTGCCATCCGAAGACGTCCGATCGAGGGAAATCCTGGCACAAATGCGTACTGACGAAAGCCAACATGCCACCAATGCACTGGCCGCCGGTGGCACCCGGTTCCCGCAGCCGATCAAGCGCCTGATGCACCGGGTATCAGGTCTGATGACCGGCTCCGCCTGGTGGATTTGACGTATCAAGCATTGGTTTCTACGATGCGATATGCATGAGTCATATCGACACCGGCTCGCGCCATCATAATTGAGGCGGAACAGTATTTGTCCGCTGACAGCAAAACTGCCCGTTTTACCTGACTTTCCTTCAGGTTCTCCCCGGTGACGACAAATTCCACGTGGATCCGCGTGAACACACTCGGCACTTCGTCGGCTCGCTCGGCTTCAATATAGGCAACGCAGTCTGTTACCGGCTGACGTGCTTTTTGCAAGATAGTCACCACATCGAAGCTGGCACACGCGGCGACGCCCATCAATACTAACTCCATGGGCCTCATGCCCTGGTTAAGGCCACCCTTGTCAGGCGGCCCATCAATGACGACCGAATGACCGCTCCCGGATTCACCCTGAAACATGGCATTCGATACCCATTTAACACTGGCTTTCATGGCGCTCGTCACCTTGCCCGTTCAGACCTGAAACGCTTATGGTATCGGTTGAAAGTTTCCGCGACCACTCGTCGTGAAAATTAAATAAAGAATGCCCTGAGCGGCGCCACCTATGTTCAAATAGAATGAATGAGCACGAACCGGTTGTCTTGCTCTCTATCTAGCCGTAATCTAGTCTGATTATGAAAAGGGATCGAACACGCTTATGGTCAGTGTCTCCTTAAATTCACCGGATCTGGGTAACCTGGATGGTTTCCTTGCAGCTGCACATCGGCGCCGCTACTCCCGTGGCACGATGATCGTCCATGCGGGCGATCCCAGCGAAAGCATTTTTTACATCACCCACGGATCGGTGACCGTCATCATCGAAGACGAAAATGGCCGGGAAATGATTGTCGCCTATCTGAATGAAGGAGATTTTTTTGGCGAAATGGCAATGTTCGGCGAACGACGGCGAACAGCCTGGGTCAAAGCCAAATCCGATTGCGAAGTGGCTGAACTGAGTTATACCAAGTTCGCCGAGTTGAGCAAGGAAGACAGCAGCATGTTATTCGAACTGACCAGTCAACTGGTAGATAGACTTGACAAGACAACCCAAAAAGTCGGAGATCTGGCCTTTCTTGATGTAACCGGTCGCGTAGCGAGAACTCTTCTTGATCTTTGCCAGGAGCCGGACGCCATGACTCACCCTGACGGCATGCAGATCAAGATTACCCGTCAGGAAATCGGCAGGATCGTAGGCTGCTCCAGAGAGATGGTGGGTCGAGTCCTTAAAACTCTGGAAGATCAGGGCCTGGTATCCGTGAAGGGCAAGACAATGGTGGTTCTTGGCACCCGATAGCTAGTGTCATGTCAGGCGTTCAATCCGGAAACAATTGCCTGAGTTTATCACCCGGATTTGCCGCTTTCATAAAGGCTTCCCCGATTAAAAACCCGTGAACACCATACTGTTGCATTGTGAAAACATCTGCTTGCGTTTCGATACCACTTTCCGTAATGATCAGCGTGTCTGCTGGAACCAGGCCGGCAAGATCCCGGCTCGTATTCAGATCAACCTCGAATGTCTTCAGGTTCCGGTTGTTAATGCCGATCATGGCCGGTGACAACGCCAGCGCCTTTTCCAATTCGTCCACGTCGTGCACTTCCACCAGGACATCCATATGCAGATTCGAGGCAAGCTGGTACAGGTTTGCCATCTGCGATGCGGATAAAATACTGACAATCAACAATATACAGTCAGCACCGATGGCTCTCGCCTCGTACACTTGATACGGATCCACAATAAAGTCCTTGCGAAGTACAGGCAGCATCGATGCCTCTCGCGCACGGGACAGATTGTCGTCAGAACCGGCGAAAAAATTTACATCAGTCAGCACGCTTAGACATGTGGCGCCGCCGGCTTGATAGCTTCGAGCCAGTTCAGCCGGGTCGAATTGCTCTCTGATGACGCCCTTTGAAGGCGAAGCCTTTTTCAGTTCGGCGATAACGCCAGGCCGCTTCTCGGCAATCCTGCTCCGCAGTGCACCCACAAAGCTGCGAACGCTTCCCGCTCGGGAAGACAGTGCCTTGAGTTCCGCGAGCGGCAAAACAGTGCGTCTCGCCTCGATTTCCCGCCATTTTTCCGCAACGATGCGATTCAGAATATCTGTTGGCTCATTCACCGCATATTCACCAACTGTTCCGTAAAATCGATAAACTCTTTCATCTTCTCCAATGCCAGACCGCTACCTATGGCATCTCTTGCCATTTCGACCCCGGCCTCGAGCGAATGCGCCTGACCGGATACATAGATTGCAGCACCGGCGTTAAGCGCAACAATGTCGGCAGCACCTTGATGTTTTCCTGACAGGGCACTTTTCACCAACTCGAAACTTTCATCACTGTTTTCTACCCGCAGCGATTCAATGTTGCCGTCTTCCACACCAAAGTCGCCGGGGTTGATTTTGTAATGTTTGAATTCACCATTTTTCACTTCGGTGACAGCTGTTTCCGCCGCGCTGCTGATTTCGTCCAGGCCGTCATCGGAATGCACCACCAACACATGTTCACTGCCAAGCTTATCAAGGACCGCGGCAAGTGGTTTAACCAGGCGCGCATCATAAACCCCCAACAACTGTCTCTTGGCCCCCGCCGGATTAGTCAGCGGACCAAGAATATTAAATATGGTCCTGACGACCATTTCACGACGCGCCCGGATGGCATGCTTCATAGCGCTGTGGTGATTCACAGCAAAGAGAAATCCGACGCCAACAGAGTTGATGCAGCGTGCGACTTCGCCCGGCCCAAGCGTAATGTCGGCACCTGCTCTCTCAAGAACATCGGCGCTGCCGCTTTTACCCGAGGCACTGCGGTTGCCATGTTTTGCGACTCGAACACCGGCCGCTGTCGCCACAAAGGCGCTGGCAGTCGAGATATTAAATTTCGCGATGCCACTGCCACCTGTGCCGCAAGTGTCCACCAGGTGTTCGGGCGATACCTCGACAGGCGTGACAAGTTCTCTCATCACCGTGGCCGCCGCAGTGATTTCATCCACTGTCTCGCCCTTGATGCTTAATCCAACCAGAAAACCACCAATCTGCGCGTCGGTGGCATGTCCATTCATAATCAGACGCATGACTGCCAGCATCTCGTCTTCATCAAGATCGCCAGCCTCCATGACGCGCGCGATAGCGCTTGGCATATCCATGTTTATCGTCCCCGAGCCAGGAAGTTGCTTAGCAGTTTGTGCCCATGCGCCGTCAAAATCGATTCCGGATGAAACTGTACGCCTTCCAGCGCATAGTCCTTATGGCGCACACCCATTATTTCAAACACTTGCCCATCACGCTCTGTCCAGGCTGTTACCTCAAGGCAGTCCGGTAAGGTGGAGGGATCGATAATCAGCGAATGGTACCGAGTCGCCACGAAGGGAGATTCCAGTCCACCAAATACACTCTCCCCTGTATGATAAATCGTCGACGTTTTACCATGCATAACCTGATCGGCCTTAATGATCTTGCCACCATAAACCTGGCCAATACATTGATGACCCAGACAAATGCCGAGTACCGGAATTTTACCTGCAAAGGCGCGGATCACATCCATGGAAATGCCAGCCTCATTGGGAGTACACGGTCCAGGTGAAATCACGATATGACTCGGCTGCTTTTCCCGTACAGTTTCCAGGTCGATCTCATCATTGCGATGAACTTCCACTGTCTGACCCAGCTCTCCAAGATACTGTACGACGTTATAAGTAAACGAATCGTAATTGTCGATCACCAGCAGCACGTCAGGATCGCCTCTCACCGAGCACGGACCTGTCCGCTTGTTTGTCGCGGGCACGCCGATTCTCAAGCAGCCGGGCATCCAGCGCCAGGCCATTTTCTGCCATGGCGGCAGCCTTGAAAATTGACCTGGCCTTGTTCAAGGTTTCTTTCCATTCCAGGGTCGGCACTGAGTCGGCAACGATACCGGCCCCGGCCTGTATATATAAAGTGGAATCTTTGATAACCGCAGTGCGAATCGCGATCGCCGTATCCATGTTGCCGTTCCATGACAAATAGCCGACAGCGCCACCAAAAATACCCCGCTTGACCGGTTCCAGTTCATCGATTATTTCCATGGCTCTGATCTTTGGCGCGCCGCTTAGGGTCCCCACGGGTAAGGTAGCGCGCAACAGATCCATCGCCGTTCCGCCTTCCTCGAGATATCCTCGAACATTCGAGGCGATATGCATGACATGTGCGTAACGCTCCACGACCATCATTTCACTGACTTCAACGCTACCCGTCTTGCACACCCGCCCGATATCGTTTCGGCCCAGATCGATCAACATAAGATGCTCGGCTATTTCCTTCGGATCACCAAGCAGGTCCGCTTCCATGGCCTTATCATCTTCCTGATCTGCGCCTCGCCGTCGAGTACCTGCAAGAGGACGAACGGTAACTTCATTGTTATCGAGCCTGGCCAGTATTTCAGGTGACGAGCTCACAATGTGGAAATCGCCCAGATCCATATAATACATATAAGGTGAGGGGTTCAGTGACCGCAGGGCCCGATACAGGTTTAGAGGTTCGCTTTCCAGGGTGATCGACATTCGTTGCGACAACACCACCTGCATGACATCGCCTTCAAGGATATATTGTTTAATCTTCTCGACATCTTCCTTGAACCTGTCTTCACCATAGCTGGACGAAAAGTCTTCCTCGTGGATGGCAGGGCCAGAAGCAGGGTTTCTCACCTCAGCCGAGACGTTAGTCTGCATCGACTCGAACATCTCGTCCAGGCGTGCCTGGGCCTTATCGTATGAGGCATGGTCGTCCGGATTGACATGCGTAATCAGGTGAATTTGACCCTTGACGCTATCGAAAACCATAACGTCATTGGACACCATCAATAGTATATCCGGTGTATCCAATGACTCGGCAGGCTCCGAGTCCCGGATTCGTTTTTCCACATACCTGACCGTATCGTAGCCAAAATACCCCACCAGCCCACCGGTGTAGATCGGCAGATCCGGAATCGGCGGATACCGATATTCACGTTGAAATTCCTCGATGTAGGCAAGCGGGTCTTCGCAGTTGAAACGGTGCGTTTCCAGGCCGTTTTCCTCGATCACGACTTCGTAACCGAATACTTTCAGGATGCGCGTCGAAGGCAACCCCACCATCGAGTATCGGCCCCACTTCTCGCCTCCCTGCGCTGCCGACTCCAGCAGATAGCTGTACGACCCCCGGGCCACCTTGATGTATGTGGACAAGGGTGTGTCGAGGTCGGCCAGCACTTCGCGTGTCACGGGAACGTGGTTGTAGCCTTGCTCGGCCAATTCTGTGAATGAATCGGGCGTCATCTATCTCTCCAGCATTGGGTAACGGCCCGGTTCAGACGCCGGTTAACTCGCGCCTCATCATGTCAATGGTCGCTTTATAATCCTTGCTGCCAAATATGGCGGAGCCGGCTACAAACGTATCCGCACCCGAGCGCGCGATGGCGCCAATGTTATCCGTTTTAACGCCACCATCGATCTCCAGTCGAATATCTCGCCCGGTATCGTCGATTATCTTGCGAGCCTGGACCAGCTTGCCGTGAGTACCGGGTATGAACGCCTGGCCGCCAAACCCCGGATTAATGGACATGATCAACACCATATCGATTTTATCGAGCACATAATCCAGATACCCAAGCGAAGTCGTCGGATTGAACACCAGGCCACACTGACATCCGCCCGAACGGATCAATTCCAGAGAACGATCGATGTGCTCGCTGGCCTCCGGATGGAAAGTTATGGAGCTGGCACCCGCCTCAATAAAGTCGCCAATAATACGATCCACCGGTTTGACCATCAGGTGCACATCAATCGGCGCTGTCACACCGTGACCTCTCAATGCCTTGCAAACCGTGGGGCCTATGGTCAGATTGGGCACATAGTGATTGTCCATCACGTCAAAATGAATCATATCAGCGCCGGCCGACAATACAGCATCCACTTCTTCTCCCAGCCTGGCGAAATCAGCGGATAAGATTGACGGAGCAATCACGTAATCCATAATTCTTTCCGATTATCCTGAAAGCCGGCATTCTACCAGAGTCGACGGAATAGCACTCTGCCCATTCACGTCTGTTCACCTGCCCGTTCACAAGCCTCGTGGTACCGCTCCGGTGTTCCCACATCAATCCAGCCTTCCCGAAAATGTTCGCCCGTCAGGTGCCCGCCGGCAACCGCTGGTATCAACAGATCTCGCAATGGAAACCTGCCCTTCGTTGCTGTTTCAAATAAGCGCGGTGACAATACGCCAATACCGGAATAGGTCAGACGCTCACCTTCCATCGATAAACGTCCGCCTTTATCGATGCCAAAATCTCCCCTGGTGCGATGGGCCGGATTATCCACCATCACCAGATGCCCCAGAGATTGGGGTGCTGGTCGTTTCAGTGTTGTAAAGTCGAATTCCGTGTACAGATCGGCATTGATCACCGCAAATGGCTCACTTCCCAGGAGCGGCAAGGCATTCAGGATGCCACCGCCAGTTTCCAGCAATTCAGTTTCCCTTATGTACCGAATGTGCATCTCGAATCGCTCGCCCTCACCCAGAAATTTCTCGATCATTTCTCCCCGATAGAACAGGTTAATCACGAGCTCCTGGAATCCGGCCTGGGCGAGAGATTCAACCAGATACTGGATCAAGGGTCTTCCATTCACCGGCAACAGTGCCTTGGGTCGATCACGCGTCAAGGGTTGCATCCGCTGTCCTTCCCCCGCAGCGAGAATCATTGCTTTCACGGTCTCACCTCCTCACCGTGAATTCAGGGTCGGCCTCCAGCAAGGGAACGACTCGTTCATTCATCCAGATGCGAAACGGTGCCAATTCGCCATATTGATCACAGACTTCCCGGATGTAGTCGACGACCAGCGGTACGTCGCCAAGATACCTTGCCTTGCCATCGCGAAGATGTAATCTTGAGAAGATACCCGCACACTTTAGATGGCGCTGCAGTCCCATCAGGTCGAACCAGCGCTTGAATGTCGCCGAGGATATGGAGGGAGCAACAATGCCTTCCTGTATGGCGAGATACCTGTAGTCCTCCACCCACTTATGTATCCGCGAGGCCGGGAAACGGACGTAGCAATCCTTCAAAAGAGAAACCAGGTCATAAGTCACCGGGCCGTAGACGGCATCCTGAAAATCCAGAATGCCGGGATTTTGCCGGGAGGTAACCATCAAATTACGGGAATGGTAGTCACGGTGAACAAGGACCACCGGTTGGGCCAATGCGTTGTCAATCAGCAGCTCGGATACCTGCATCAGCAAATCAAATTCCTTCTCGTCGAGCGCCATGCCAAGCTGCTCCGCCAGAAACCACTCCGGGAACAGGTCCATTTCCTGTCGCAGCAGTCTGTCGTCGTACGCAGGCAAATCTATTGCAGGGATTTTCTGTATCCGAACCAGGCTGCTGAAAGCATCAGCGTACAAGCGCTCGACCGCGAGCTCGTTGTCCGCCTTCTCATACTCCCTTACGTGGTCCAGATACAAGTCATCACCCAGATCCGACAACATCATGAAGCCGGCGGCAAGATCCGCATCAATGACCCGGGGTACATTCAGCCCGTGCGCGCCCAGACGCGCGGCCACCTGGACAAAAGGCTCGCTGTCCTCTTCCTCCGGCGGCGCGTCAACAAAAATCCAGGAGCGCTCTCCAATTTTGGCACGGAAATATCGTCTGAAGCTGGCATCATCCGATACTCGTCGCAATGAAAACGAAGACGGTACCGCTACGTCATGCCTGGACAGAGCTGTCACTGCCCAGCGATCCAATTGAGCTTCACGCGCGGAATCCGACATACCGGAAATTAACTGACCCTCTATCTTGGCTGACCTTCAATCGTGAATAGTATCGTGAACTTGAATGATTTATTATCCCTATCTTTTTCCTCAGGGGCTAATCCATAGCAATCAGCCTGATTATGAATACCCGAAGTTCGATCTCAAGCCCGGCCGTATTGACAGCCTGTATGTTGTTCAGTCTGATGCTTTCCGGCCCGGCCTCCGCAGCCGAAAATGCGGCCAGTATCGATTGGGTGCCCTTCGACGATCTGTCCGCTACGCAATTGAACAGCCTACCCTGGTATTGTACAGGTGGATATGTCCAGCCAGACGACTTCGCGGAGCCAGCGCCGCACGGTGATAGTGGGCCAATTGAAGCCACCGCAGCGTCGGGCGAACACGTCCGCAATGGCGTCACCAGGCTCAGCGGGGACGTCGAAGTACGTCAGGGCCAGCGGCTGGTCAAGTCACCCCGAGTGACACTGGATGACAATCAGGAAATCGCCAACATAGAGGGTCCAATGAGACTTCGGGAACCCGGATTACTCATGACCGGCAGCCATGCCGAGATCAATCTGGCAACCGGTACCGGACTAATCGATGACGCAAGTTTCCTGATTCACAGCGCGCACCTCCGGGGCGAAGCGAAAACCCTCGACCGGCAGCCAAACACGGACCTGGTCATCACCGGAGGGAAGTTCACCCGGTGTGAGCCCACCAGCAATATGTGGTCCATTACCGGCAGTGACATCCGCCTCGAGCCTCGTACGGGGGTGGGGACGGCACGTAACGTTACTGTGCGCGTGAAGGATGTCCCGGTTGCCTGGGTTCCCTGGATTCGATTCCCCATGGATGACAAACGCCAATCCGGCTTCCTCTTCCCCAGCCTGTCCCAGGATAGCCGCGGTGGGACCGATATAACGGTACCGTATTATTTCAATCTGGCACCCAACTATGATGCAACCTACAAATTACGCAGCATGTGGAAACGCGGGTTTATTCACGACGGTCAATTCCGCTGGCTGACAGAGCGAACGGAGAACGCGGTCAATGCCGCCTTTCTACGCGAGGACGATAAATTTGACGAGCGTGAGCGGTTCGATGAAACCACCTCCGGAACCGGCACCACTGCTGAATTCGAAAAAGAGGACAGATGGCTTTTACATGTAAGCCATGATGGCATCTGGTCTCCTCGATGGCGCACTTCAATTAGCTATAGCGCGGTCTCCGACATTGACTATCTCCACGACATTGGCGGCGACGTGGGCTCCTCGTCGGTGCGGCGGTTCACCGACCCGGCCGACCGAAGCCTGTCCAGCCGGCGCAGCGCGGCCCTGGACCGCAAAGGGCAGATCCAATACCGCGGCGACGCCTGGACCTGGTTACTACTCGCGCACGGTTACCAGAATCTCGATCGTGACGGCCAGGAGCAATATGAACGCTTGCCGAAACTGGCGGGAAATTACGCCGATACCTGGTCGATATTCGACCTGGACCTTGACCTGGAATACACCTATTTCGACAAGGACAATGAAGATATCAGCGGTCGCCGGGCCATTATCGGAGGCCGGGCACTTGTGGATGCAGCGGCGTCAATACCATTACGGACCGTCTGGGGTTTCGCGGAACCTTCGCTGAGCGTGGTTCACCGATCATACAACCTGGACGACACGCCTGAGAACGCACGGACAAACCCGCATGTGACCACGCCCGTCTTCTCATTCGATGCGGGCCTTTACTTCGATCGACTCTTTACGATTCAGCAGACAGGATTTCAGCAGACCCTGGAGCCCCGCATTTTCTACCTGTATGTCGAGGAAAAAGACCAGGATGACCTGCCGGAATTTGAAGCCACACCTTTAACTCCGGGCTTTGCCCAGTTGTTCAGGGAAAAACGATTCTCCGGTGTCGATCGCATCGGGGATGCCAATCAGCTGTCTGTGGGCATCACGACGCGGTTATTACATCAGGATACTGGTGCGGAACTGGTGTCCGCCAGTATGGGCCAAATTTACCATTTTAAAGATCGAGAAGTGATTTTCAGGCCTGAACCCGGTTTCGATCCCGAAGCCGACAGTTCTCCGATTTTCGCCCAGGCGACCCTGAACCTCCATAACGGGCTGAGAATTACAGGCTCATACGAATGGGAACCGCGCCTGAACCGCTCCAACCGCGGTAAGTTGTCACTGAAATACAACCCAGACGAGCGTCATATCTTCAATTTTTCCTACATCAACGCCAATGAGGAAGTGGAGAATCTGGGCCAATTCAGAAACGAGGAAGAAACCGATTTGTCCTTCATTTGGCCCGTCAGTGGTCAGTGGAGCGTTGTAGGTCGATGGAACTTTAACTGGGATGACCATCAAACCATAGAGTCCCTTTTTGGATTCGAATATAACGATTGTTGCTGGAAGTCCAGACTGGTCTTCAGGCGCTTTCTGCAAGAGCCGAGAAATTTTACGGTACTGGTGGACGATCCAGGTTCGCCATCCGGGTTTCGCGAAATCAACCGGCGCGAGCGCCGGGCGGATACCGGCATTTTCTTTGAATTTCAGCTAAAAGGGCTCGCAACCCTGGGTCGCAGGCTCGACTCATTGCTTGAGGAGGCCATCGCCGGTTATCGTGAACGCGAGCAAGATATCGGTTTCTAACTCACTGGCTGGACTATTGGTGGTTAATACATGATGAAGATTACACGGGCATTTACTATCACCTTGATAGCCACTCTCTTTGCCGTTCCTGCAACGGCCAAAGTGGAAGTCCTCGACGGTATCGTCGCAATTGTGGACGAAAGCGTCATCCTTCGCTCCGAACTCAATGAGCGAGTGCGCTCGGTCAAGGCACAAATTGAGAGCAGCAATGAGGGCAACGTACCGCCCGACGAAGTCCTGCAGGATCAGATCCTTGAGCGGCTCATCGTAGAACACTTGCAGCTGCAGATGGCTGAACGGGCCGGAGTCCGAATCGGTGACGAGGAACTTAACGCGGCAATGCGCCGTATCGCCGCACAGAACAATCTTTCACTGGATGAGTTCCGACAAGCGATACAGGCAGATGGCATTCCCTACGCCGATATGCGTGAGCAAGTGCGGCGTGAGATGGCGATCTCGCGAGTGCAGCAGGGTGTCATGAATAATCGAATTAAAGTGGCCGAAAAGGAAATCGAAAACTTCCTGCAATCGGAAACAGGTGAGGTGGTCACGGCTGATGAATACCGCCTTGCTCATATTCTATTACCCATACCCAACGACGTCTCCTCTGACCGGATTCAGGGCGTAAAGGAGGAAGCTGAAGACATACTCCGACAGATTAACGAGGGTGCTAACTTTCAAATGCTGGCAACGGAGAAATCTACCGGCCAAAATGCCCTGGAGGGCGGAGATCTTGGCTGGCGAAAGGCGGTTCAACTACCCACTATCTTCTCGGAAATCGCACCGGAAATGGAAGAAGGTGAGGTCAGAGGGCCTATCAAGAGTGGAAGCGGTTACCATTTGATCAAACTGCTGGCAAAACGTGGCGCAGAGGCCGAAGGCCAGATTAAACAAACAAAAGTACGTCACGTATTGGTCAAACCCAACGAAATCCGAACCGAACAGGAAGCACGCGAGCTCGCAGAAAGCCTGAGACGGGAAGTGATCGATGATCGCCCTTTCGAAGAAGTGGCTAAGTTGCACTCTGATGATCCGGGTTCTGCCTTGTCAGGTGGTGACCTGGGCTGGAGCCGAACAGGCCAGTTCGTTCCTGAATTCGAGAAAGTCATGAAAAATTCGAAAGAAGGAGAAATATCCCCCGTATTCAAAACGGAAAATGGCTACCATTTTCTCGAAGTGACCGGACGCCGGGTCGAAGACTTTAGCCGTCGCTATCGAATGGGCCAGGCGGAACAATATCTCCGTAATCAGAAGTTTGACGAAGAACTGGAGAGCTGGATTCAGGAAATCAGAGAAGACGCCTTTGTCGAAAAACGGATCTGAACCCATTAAGCTCGTTGTGACCCCCGGCGAGCCTGCGGGCATCGGACCCGACCTGGCGATCGCTACCTTAACGCAAACCTTCAACGCTCAACTGCTGGTGATCGCTGATCCGGAGTTGCTAAAGGAGCGGTCTCAAGCCCTTGGCGCCGACATTACAATCAATGACTGGTCCCGAACGCGGTGTTTCGTCAAAGGACATCTGAACGTTCTCCCTGTGGCGCTGAAACGACGGTGCCGTGCCGGGGTCCTCGACAGTGACAACGCAAGCTATGTACTCGAGACCCTCGAGGAAGCCGTGAGACTTTGCGAGTCACAGGAATTTCACGGCCTGGTAACCGGGCCGGTCAACAAAGCGATTATCAATCAAGCTGGTATTGCCTTTAGCGGACATACTGAATGGTTGGCTGACCGTACCGATACTGAGAAGGTCGTCATGATGCTGGCAACTCCTGGATTACGAGTTGCATTGGCAACCACCCATTTACCCCTGAGGCAGGTTGCAGACGCTATCACTGGCGACCTGCTCATTCAAACCCTGACAATTCTTGACGGCGAATTGAAGGAAAAATTCGGCGTTGAACAGCCCGTAATCTCGGTCTGCGGCCTTAATCCCCATGCAGGTGAGAGCGGGCATCTGGGACGAGAAGAAATCGAGATTATTACCCCTGCTATCGAGCAGGCCAGAAACCAGGGTATCGACGCACGGGGTCCCTTGCCCGCCGATACGGCATTTACACCCGCCATGTTAGACGGGGTCGACGCGGTCCTTGCCATGTACCACGACCAGGGACTGCCGGTGCTCAAGCACCAGGGATTCGGCGATGCCGTAAATATTACTCTCGGCTTACCAGTTATCAGAACCTCCGTGGATCATGGCACAGCTCTCGACCTGGCAGGAAGCGGCTCGGCAAACCCCCATAGCTTGTACACTGCGATACAATACGCCGAGGAAATGGCAGCCCGGATTACATAACTCATAGGGCAACACCATGCCGGTACGCAAGCGGTTCAGCCAAAACTTTCTGCACGACCAGAATACCATCAACCGCATTGTCGCGGCCATAAATCCACAACCTGATGATGAAGTGATCGAAATAGGCCCGGGTCACGGTGCACTGACGGATGAACTGATGCGCTCCGGTTGTAACCTGCATGTCATTGAAATCGACTTCGATTTGGTCAGGGAATTAAGACTCAGGTACGGTGACGCGGTCGATCTGATCGAGGCCGATATCCTCAAATTCGACTTCTCTTCTATTTTCGGGACGCGGCCGGTGCGTATCGTTGGCAATCTTCCTTACAATATATCAACGCCATTACTCTTCAAGCTATTTCAACACATGGATGCCATACACGATATGTACTTCATGTTACAACTCGAAGTCGTAGACCGTATTGTCGCGTCGCCTTCCACATCGGACTACGGTCGTCTTTCAGTCATGTGTCAATATTATTGTACTCCGATCCGTTTATTCTCTGTTCCAGCTACCGCCTTTACACCAAGGCCCAGGGTGATCTCGTCGATGATTCATCTGAAACCAAGAGAACCCGATTCCAACCAGGCCCATGACGTCAAAACGCTCGAAAATTTACTGCGACGGGCATTCAGCCAGCGCCGCAAAACCATCAGAAATGCCCTGAAGCCATTTCTATCCGTCGATGACCTGCAGGCACTTGGACTGGACCCGCAGCTGCGACCTGAAAATCTTACGCCGCAGCAATACATTGACTGCGCCAATCATATTTACACCAGGGAACAATAAGTATGAGTACCTACGTATTTGGTGACCTCCAGGGTTGCTTTGATCAATTCCAACAACTACTCGAAAAAATTCACTTCGACCCTTCCAATGATCGATTATGGTTCGTTGGTGATCTGATCAACCGAGGACCAGATAATCTGGAGATACTCGAATTCGTCATGGCGCTGAATGATCCTGTCATTGTTCTCGGGAACCATGAGCTACACTTTCTTGCTGTCGCGAACCAATGCAAAAGACCGACCAGAAGTGATACGCTGCAGGATCTACTGAGTTCAGATCGACTCGATGCTATTGTTAACTGGATGCGGCAGCTACCACTTGTTTATCACGATGAAGACTCGGGACACCTCATGGTTCACGCCGGTCTACCGCCAATGTGGCATTACCGGACCTGTCTTGAGCGCGCTTCGGAACTTGAAACCGTGCTAAGGGGAGACGCATACGTCGAGTTTCTTGCTGAAATGTATGGAAGCGAGCCAAGCCAGTGGCGGGACGATCTTCATGGCATGGATCGCCTGCGAATTATCTGCAATTACTTCACGCGACTTAGATATTGCACCCATGATGGTAAACTGGAACTGACTCACAAGGCTGACACCAAACCAGAAGGATACGAACCCTGGTTTGAGTTTCCCAGACCCGGGCAGGAGGATATAAAGATTCTATTCGGTCACTGGGCGGCACTCGAGGGCATCACCAATCGATCGGATGTTTTCGGCCTGGACACAGGCTGTATATGGGGCGGCCCACTGACTGCCATGCGGCTCGAAGATCACCGTTTTTTCAGTACACCCGGATTGCGCCAAAACCGGGTATCCGACAAGTAATCCGTCATGGATATTTATCTGGTTGGTGGTGCCATTCGAGACGAATTACTCGGTTTACCTGTGACAGAGCGAGACTGGGTGGTGGTCGGCGCCACGCCCGAGGAACTCACGGACCGCGGTTTCCGAGCGGTCGGCAGGGATTTCCCGGTATTCCTGCATCCCGAGACCGGTGAGGAATACGCACTGGCGCGGACAGAGAGAAAAACCGGCACAGGACATCGTGGTTTCCAGTGCGATAGCAGTACGACGGTTACCCTTGAAGAAGATCTGCAAAGGCGGGACTTCACCATCAACGCGATCGCGCGCCAACCGGATGGCACACTTATCGATCCTTACGGTGGGCGCAACGATCTAGAGGACAAGGTCCTGCGACATATATCTCCCGCATTCGAGGAAGATCCGTTGCGCGTTATTCGGGCGGCCAGGTTCAAAGCGAAATTGCATCACCTTGGGTTCACCCTTCATCAGGAAACGGTCTCCCTGCTTCATCGGATGGTGGCGAGAGGTGACCTGGCGGAGCTGGCACCGGAACGGATATTTGGAGAACTGGAAAAGGCGTTACAAACGTCACACCCCGCTGAATTTTTTACCCAGCTACAAGAACTCGGCGCCAACCAGGTCCTGTGGCCGGAAATAGATAATCAAGGCATACAGACGCTCGCCCGCATCGGCGGGGTCACGGAGGACCCGATCGCACGATTCGTGTCGACAGTCGCCAATCGACCCGTGGATGCTATCGAAATACTTTGTCTTCGCTACAGAATGCCGTCCAGGTATAGAGATGCGGCACTTTTGGTCACCGAATATTACGATGCCTGGAAGAATGTGTTACAAATGAACGCGGATGCGATTGTCGATCTGCTTGAGGACGTCGATGCGTTTCGCCGCTCCGATCGTTTTAAATGGATATCGAATATATGCCGCCTTTTGCAGACGCTCGAGGACGAAAAGCTGGCGGAGAAGAATAATACTGCCTGGGTCAGATATCAGGAAACAGGCCTTTCTGTACGTGCCCGCGATATAGACAGTGATGTTGTCGGTCCGGCACTCGGACAAGCCATACGACAAAAGCGGATCGAATTAATGAAAGACAGGCATGGATCATGAAAAAAAAGGTCGCCTTGATCACTGGCGCGTCTCATCGAATTGGCGCCCAGTTAACCCGAACGTTTCATAAGGCCGGGTTCAATATCATTCTTCATTACCATACCTCTGAAGCGGAAGCGACTGCCTTACAAAAAAAATTGTGCAAAACCCGTCCTGATTCAGTGGAGTTGATATGCCTCGACCTCGTCAACCTGGATGACTGGGACAGCGTCAATAAAGCCTGCGCTGACAAGTGGGGCCGTGTAGATGTCCTCATCAATAATGCATCGAGTTTCTTCCCGACACCAACGGGGAAAGTGACCAGACAAGACTGGGATAATTTGATTGGCACCAACCTGCGCGCCCCATTCTTTCTATGTCAGGCCCTGGCGCCTACGCTGAAAGAAGTAGCAGGTAATATTGTCAACATCATCGACATTCACGGCGAAAGACCACTGAAAAATTATCCAGTTTACAGCATTGCCAAAGCAGGTCTTGGCATGATGACCCGCAGCCTGGCAAAAGAGCTGGCACCGGAAGTCAGAGTTAATGGCATCTCTCCCGGTGCTATTCTTTGGCCTGAAAAGCCGGCCGAAGTCACGGAAGCCACCAAGGCTACCATTATCAGGCAGATTCCCCTTAAGCGTCAGGGGGCCCCGGAAGACATTGCCACCGCGGCACTGTTTCTCGCCAGGGATGCCCCATATGTGAACGGTCAGATACTCGCGGTGGACGGCGGACGGTCTTTAAGCTGAAACTATGACTCGCGGGCTACCGCGCGATAGCCAATATCGTTTCGATAATGGGCACTCCGAAACGATATCCGGCCAATCATTTTATAGGTTTTCTCTCTCGCTTCACTTACCGAGTCGCCCAGACAGGTAACTGACAAGACTCGACCACCGCTGGTGACAATCACGCCATCAGATTCCCGAGTACCCGCGTGAAACACCTTGCCTTCCGTCACTTCATCCAGCCCGTGGATTTCATCACCCTTATCGTAGGCTTCAGGATATCCACCCGCCGACATGACCACAGTCACTGCCGCACGCTTATCGAAAGAGATTGTCTGCTTATCAAGCTTCTGGTCAAGCGCAGCCAGACAGAGGGCGGGTAAATCCGATTGCATACGCATCATAATGGGCTGCGCTTCCGGATCACCGAATCGACTGTTGAACTCGAATACCCTTGGATCACCCTTGTCATCGATCATAAGCCCGGCATACAAAAATCCGGTATAGGGATGGCCTTCCGCTTTCATGCCTGCCAGCGTCGGTTTGATGATGCGCTCAACAATTTTTTTGTGCGTCTCCGGGGTCACAACGGGCGCGGGTGAGTAGGCACCCATGCCCCCGGTGTTCGGCCCTTTATCATTATCGTATACGGTCTTGTGATCCTGGGATGAGGGCAACGCCAGAAAGGTATTGCCGTCGGCCATGACAATGAAGCTTGCTTCCTCGCCAACCAGATACTCCTCGATAACAATTCGCGATCCGGCCTCACCAAAAGCGTTGCCGCTTAACATATCTCTGACAGTGCTTTCCGCCTCGCCGCGATCCCGTGCGATGACGACCCCCTTGCCTGCAGCAAGGCCATCAGCCTTGATCACAATGGGCAACGGTTTGTCTGCAATGTATGCAAGCGCATCTTCGACACACTCGAAATTTGCATATTCGCCGACAGGGACCTGATATTTTTCGAGAAACAATTTGGTGAACGCCTTCGATCCTTCCAGCTGAGCCGCGTAGCGGTTCGGGCCAAAGCAGGCCAGGCCAGCCTCTTTGAACCGATCGACCACTCCGGCGACCAATGGTGCTTCCGGACCGATGATAGTCAGATCGACGCGATTATCGCGAGCAAACTGGATCTGGGCGTCGAAGTTCATTACATCCATGTCGACGTTGATCAGCTTTTCCTCCCGGGCCGTACCGGCATTGCCGGGTGCCACATATACAGATTCCACTGCCGCCGACTGAGCCGCTCGCCAGGCGAGCGCATGCTCTCTACCTCCGCTCCCGGTTACCATTACTTTCATAAATCTTCCCCGGTTATAGTGGGCCGATACCGGTCTTAATGTCTAAAGTGCCGCATACCAGTAAATATCATCGCCATTTCGGCCTCATCCGCCGCGGCGATCACTTCCTCATCCCGAACGGAACCACCCGGCTGGATGACCGCAGTAATTCCGGCCGCAGCGGCCGCATCGATACCGTCTCTGAAAGGAAAAAATGCGTCCGATGCCATCACCGAACCCTGCACTTCCAGATCCTCATCCGCGGCTTTGATCCCGGCGATCCTGGCGCTATAGACTCGACTCATCTGCCCGGCACCAACGCCAATAGTTCGATTCTCTCGCGCATACACAATTGCGTTCGATTTGACGAATTTTGCGACTTTCCATGCAAAATACAAATCGCGTTCTTCCTGCGCTGTTGGGGCGCGCTTGCTGACGACCCTGGTTTCGTCTGAACTGACGTCTACCTGATCACGGCTCTGTACCAACATGCCACCAGTCACACTTTTATAATCCATAACACGGGGCATATCGAACTCCAGCGGCCCGCATTCCAGTACACGAATATTTTTGCGCGCCGATAATATGTTTCGGGCACCGGGCATGATGGCAGGCGCAATCAAGACTTCGACAAATTGGCGCTCCACTATGAGCCTGGCTGTCGTCTCATCCACTTCGCGGTTAAAGGCAATAATGCCACCAAAAGCCGAAGTCGGATCCGTGGCAAAGGCATGGTCATACGCTTGCGTAATATTCCCGGCCTCAGCGACGCCACAAGGATTCGCGTGCTTTACGATCACACACGCAGGTTCGTCGAAAGCTTTGACGCATTCCAGCGCCGCGTCGGTGTCAACCACGTTATTGTAGGACAGCTCCTTACCTTGAACCTGGGTTGCCGTTGCAACACCCGGGCCTTGTGGATCACGATCGATATAAAACGCAGCGGCCTGATGGGGATTTTCCCCATAACGCATGTCCTGACGTTTGGCAAACTGAAGATTCAATGTGTCAGGAAACACCGAGGTAACATCACCTTCCATGTTCCTTGCGCCCAGATAATTCGCTATGGCTGCATCATAGGCCGCCACATGTTCAAACGCTTTTACGGCCAGTTTGAACCGGGTATCGGGCGTAATTTTGCCCCCATGGGCTTGAAGTTCCGCGAGCACCTCAGAGTAATCGTTCACGTCGACAATCACAGCCACGCTGGCAAAATTCTTGGCGGCGGAGCGCAACATTGCCGGCCCGCCAATATCGATGTTTTCGATTGCGGTAGCCAGATCACAGTCTGGCGTCTCTACTGTCTCTTCGAATGGATACAGGTTCACTACCAGGAGATCGATCGGCAGAATCTGATGTTCTTCCATGACCGCCGTGTCTTTGCCCTGGCCCTCGGCGTTCCGGCGTCCCAACAACGCCCCATGAATTTTCGGGTGCAAGGTCTTGACCCTGCCATCCATCATCTCGGGAAAACCCGTGTAGTCAGAAACCTCCCGTACTCGCGCACCGACTTCGTTGAGCAATTTATAAGTCCCGCCCGTCGACAGAAAGTTAACCCCGAAATCCGCCAGTCCACGAGTAAAATCAAGCAAACCACTCTTGTCTGAAACGCTGATGAGCGCGTTTCGCACCATTATCTTGTCCATTGATAAGATCCTGAATAAACAAACAAAAAAGGACGGCGGGGCCGTCCTTTAGTACCGTATATTTTACCTGCCCCCGGCACGTTCAGGAATTACAACATGCCATATTTTTTAAGTTTTTTTCGTAACGTACCGCGATTTAACCCGAGTATTTCCGCCGTCTGACTCTGGTTGTTGTCCGTAAACTTCAACACGCACTCGATCAGCGGTGCTTCAACCTGCGAAAGCACAAGACCATAAAGATCAGAAACGTTCTGATCATCCAGGGCTTCCAGATAACCCGATACTGCACTCTCTACCGACTCCGCCAGCGTTGGCGAACCCCCAACGTACGACTCTGTATACTGACTTGACATAGGTTCTCCCTCCCTTTTTATGCTGCCAAATTTTCCTGTACTACACTTTTCCTTAATATTAAGGGTGCCTTTTCAATCGCCTCCAGTTGCTCACCTGTTGTTTGCAACCGATTGAATCGCTGTCGAAATTCATTGCCATCCACTATACTTTGCAGATACCAGGCAACATGCTTTCTGGCGATTCGAACACCCATCACGCCCCCATAAAACTGATGGAGCTCACCCAGATGTCTAACCAGCGTACATTTTATTTCAGCCTGTGTCGGGTTATCTTTTCTTTCTCCTGTCTTTAAATAGTGGTCAAAAATGTCAGCCACCCAGGGGCTCCCCTGGGCAACTCTTCCAACCATCACTGCATGGGCGTCCGTGAGACGCATCACCTGTCTTGCCTTTTCCGGAGAATCTATGTCTCCATTGGCGACAATCGGAATTGATACTGCGGACGCGACTTCCCCGATAGCCTCATAATCGACAGGTCCCTTGAACTTGCACGCCCTGGTACGACCATGAACCGTCAGCAATTGAATACCGCTTGCCTCCGCGATTTGCGCGATAGCCCGAGCGTTCTTCTCATCCGGCGACCATCCAAGTCTGATCTTTAATGTAACTGGTATATCTACTGAGTCAACCACAGCGGTCAGGATTTTCGCAACCAGATTTTCGTCGCGAAGTAACGCCGAGCCTGCTGCTTTATTGCACACCTTCCTGGCAGGACAACCCATGTTGATGTCAATAATCTGCGCGCCTCGCTCCACATTGAGTCTGGCAGCTTCAGCCATCATTAAGGGTTCCGCTCCGGCTATCTGAACCCAGCGTGGCTCCGGCTCATCATGGAATCTCATTCGATTTTGGGATTTATCCGTGTGCCACAGGCGAGTGTCACTGGTGATCATTTCTGACACAGTCCAGTATGCGCCGAAGTGCCGACATAGATTACGAAATGGTCGGTCCGTGACTCCAGCCATGGGTGCGATGATCACCCGGCTCGAATGACGATAAGGCCCTATCGCCAGCATGAATATTCCCCAACTCCCTGATGCTGTATATCATATCAGCACGCGCCTTGATCACCAATTCTCCGGGACAGTTAAAGAGTAACCCAAGGCATTTCTTCCGGGATCTACAACCTCAAGAGATATCCGGACTTCTGTTCGAGCCGGAATATATTTGAGACCAGCCATTTCCCCACCGAGATATTCTTGCGGTTGCAATCGCCTGGCGGCAACTGTCTCGTTTTTCACATCTGTAAATTTCAAATCCAGTGGCGGAAATCTCTGTTTGAACCGGGCATCGTTCCTGAGCAGGGCATCGAACACAAGCGCCTCGCCTACCGCCTCATGACGACGAACGGTCACGCTGGTCGTACCGAGCGCCGAGATCTCATGATAATCGGGGACCTCGCATCCCAGGTACGTGCAAAGAGTCACGTACCATGGCCTGTAACGAACATCTTGTGCCAACGTATCCCTTTGCAGCCACGCAAACTGGAGGCCGAGCATCAACAATAAAAGCAGTGACCCGAGCAACCACCACACAGTACCCCTTTTTTGTGGTGCTTCCGACGGTCCAATAATGTCATCCGGATCAGTTTGAACATCGATAGCTTCACTGAATCCCGGCTCCAGGTCGTATTCGTCACGTTCCTCCCCATCGTTTTGGTCCACCTCATTGAATGACCATTCCTCGAGCTCAGCGACCACCTCGTCATCCCCGGATATGACCCACGCTTCAATTCCATTGTCTTCATCACGGTCCGGGGAGCTGTCAACTTCATCTGTATATGACGGATCACTGGATTCAACAGAATCCACACGGGATTCGAAGTCAGCTTGCATGGAGGCAGGCGGGTTTTCGTCGATGACTATTTCCCGGTCGTCACTGTTCGGATCGACCATGTGGTCCCGGCCAGGGAACACCAATAGACAGGCACCACAACGCACCGCCCCATTGGCGGCTTGCAAATGTGCCTCTGTCACTCGAAACGAAGTCTCGCAATATGGACAACGAGTGATCAGAGTGGATTCTGTTTCTCGCCGGCTAAACATATCCAGTCATCGAGTTCCCTGTCTTCCTGAAAAAGTATGTATTGCTGATAGGATTCCTTCACCCAACTCTTTTGGTGACTCATAATTCCTGACATAACCAAATGGCCGCGCACATTCAACATGGCAATTAGTTTCTGTGACAATTGCCGGAGCGGATTGGCCAATATGTTCGCAACAACAATATCGGCGCTGCCATCTTCAATATGTATTTCTTCGGGTAATCCTGCCTCGAAGCGATCCGCAACTCCGTTTCGTAATGCGTTTTCCCGGCTGGCTGTGATGGCCTGGGAATCATTGTCGACGCCGATTACCCGATCTGCACCCAGCAACAGCGCCGCGATACCCAAAATCCCTGACCCACAACCATAGTCGATCACGCATTTGCCAGCCAACACCTGCGTATCAAGCCATTCGAGACATAAACGGGTTGTGGGATGGGTACCGGTCCCGAACGCAAGGCCGGGATCCAGGTTTATCACTACCGCATCATGCGCCTCCACCTCCTGACCACCAGGACAGATCCACAGGTTTTGCCCAAACTGCATAGGCTTGAACTTGTCGAGCCACTCCCGCTCCCAGATTCGATCGCCAAGATCTTCCACGTGAATCGCATCAAACCCCTCAACACCCAGTTGGTCTCTGATGTGATCCGAGTCTACATCGTCTTCGAAAAGTCCCGTCACCGTAACCTTCTTCCACACCGGCACCTGTCCGGGTCCAGGCTCGTACAATGGATTATCGCCGGCATCTGTGACCGTTACCGAGACCGCACCCTGATCCCATAGCAAGGTTTCCAGCGACTCCAGCGAATCGCGGGTGGTATCGGCTGCGATGGCTTTCCAGTTCATTCAGATACCCAATGACGAAGAAAAGTTGTATCAATATCCCCCCGGCGAAAGAGATCACTCAATAATACCGCCTCATGTAATGCCAGGTTGGAATCAATCCCGTCCAGGGCCATTTCGTTCAATGCGCCAACCATTCTCGCAATAGCCTGCTCCCGATCACATCCATGGCTTATAAGCTTACCAATAAGCGAGTCGTACTGATGAGGAATCTTGTACCCTTGATATAAGTGCGAGTCCACCCTGATACCGGGTCCACCCGGGGTATGATATCGGGTCAGGGTACCCGGTACGGGTCGATAATCCGAGTCTTCAGCGTTTATACGGCACTCGATCGCGTGACCCGTCAGCCTGATTTCCTCCTGAGAGACAGGTAATTTCCCCGTGCTCGCTACCTCCAATTGCATCCTGACCAGGTCAAGACCTGTGACCATTTCTGTGACCGGATGCTCTACCTGCAACCGCGTATTCATTTCGATAAAATAAAATTCACGATCTTCGTATAGAAACTCGAAGGTACCAGCATTGCGGTAGTTCAAGGCTGCCGCGGCAGCGGCACAGGTCTGGCCTAACCTGTCCAGCAACTCAGGATCCATGTGAGGCGCCGGCGCCTCTTCGATCAACTTCTGGTGCCGCCGTTGGATCGAACATTCGCGGCTACCCAAATGGACCGCTTGACCGAAACCATCACCCATAATCTGAATCTCGATGTGACGTGGACTCCCGAGATACTTTTCCACGTAGATGTCACGTCGTCCAAATATCGCTCGGGCTTCATTCTCTGTTTCTTCAAAAAGACCTGCCAGCGAAGACGAGTCCGGTACCACTCGAATTCCCCTGCCGCCGCCGCCGAAGGATGCCTTTAAAGCCACCGGATAGCCAAGTTCGGCACTTATCGACTCAGCTGCCGCGTTGTCTGGCACACTACTCTTTGAACCCGGTATCGGCTGCAGACCCCGGGTCGATATCTCGGCGCGCGCCTGCGCCTTGTTCCCCATCATCTCGATTGTTTCATTACCAGGCCCTATCCAGGTCAACCCTTCCTCCTCAACGCGCCGCGCAAATTCTGCGTTTTCCGAAAGGAAACCATATCCTGGATGCACCGCATCACAACCAGTCACTCTGGCCGCCATCAAGAGGCCGTTCATATCAAGGTAATCAACATCACTGATACAAATGATCTCGTCGGCATAGTCAAGGTGTAACAAATTTTGGTCGGCACGAGCGTATGCTGCAACGGTCTCGACCCCACATTCCCGACACGCACGCAGAATTCGCAAGGCAATTTCGCCGCGATTGGCGATCAGCAGTCGTTGGATCATGGGATCAAACTAGAGTGAAAAGGGGCTGGTCAAATTCTACGGGTTTTCCGTTTTCCGGAAGGATGGCCTCAATAGTGCCCGCCTTGTCGGCCTCAATATGATTCATCATCTTCATGGATTCGATAATGCCAAGTGTATCGCCTGGCTTGACCTTGTCACCCACATCGACAAAGGGCGGTGACCCTGGTGACGGGGCCCGATAGAACGTACCTACCATGGGTGCACGAACCACGTGGCCCGGCCTGTGTGCAGCGGAGTTGGCCGGCGGGTCCGATGAGGCAGTTGGCACAGAAGGGGGATTCACCGTGGTACCGCGGGCAATTCGCACCGCTTCCTCGCCTTCTTTGATCTCTATCTCGGTGATGTCCGATTCTTCCATCATTTCGATCAGCTTCTTGACCTTGCGGATATCCACAGTTTTCTCCTTAACCTCAACGTCAGACTCGGGACAGGGCGGCTTGCAAAGCCAGGTCGTAGCCCTGGGCACCCAAACCCGTAATGGAACCGATTGCCACATCTGAGAGATAGGATGTCTGTCTAAAAGCTTCGCGGCTGTGAGTGTTGGACAGATGTATCTCGATAAATGGAATTGCCACCGCTAACAATGCGTCTCGCAGGGCAATGCTGGTGTGGGTCAACGCACCAGGATTGATGATAATAAAATCTGTCCCTTCCGAACCTGCCTGGTGAATCCGGTCAACCAGCGCATGCTCGGCATTCGATTGAAACGATTGAAGCTGATGGCCGCCCTGATCTGCCCGGTTTTTGAGTTGTGCGTCAATATCCGCCAACGTATCGGACCCGTAAACCTCGGGCTCTCGAGTACCCAGCAAATTCAGATTGGGCCCGTGCAGAACCAGAATGGTCGCCATATCAGGTTACTCCTTTGAGTAGATGAGCATTATTTCAGAAGATAGCTACATTTTCTCTGCAAATATGGGCTTTTCTTGCGGAGGATAACAAAGTCCGGCGTCGGCACACCCTTGATAGCCGACGACAAGCTCGACAGCGCCGTCCTCCGCCGAGATGATCGGCAACCTGACCACCAGTTCGTCATAATAAACTTCGACATCACCGAAATACTCATCGTGCTTGTCCAGACCCGGCGAGATTTCCGGTTTTCCCAGTTCAGCCTCCGTTGCATCGAAGGATAATCGATGTCTGTACAAATAATAGCCGGGACTCACCTGCCACCGCAGCTCTATTGTATTATTCTCCCGACTCGCTGTAAGTTTGAAGGCTTCATCCACAGGCAGGAACTCCGGCTTGCCAATCGGTGATTGGAGGCCGCCCCGTTTCGGTGCCAGATCCTCGGAAGCGAGCACGTGGGAATCCGATATGCCGGCTAACAGGAAAACCGCTAATGTTGAGACTAACAGCTGAACGGGTTTAATGGTCACGATGCCAGGATTCTACAGGAATTGATGTCATGGGATTAGACTCGTTAATGAGGACATTGTCATTGAAATATACAAAAATATCGACCCTGTCGGTGTTCATGTTGTTGATGGCCGGATGCGAACTTATGCAGCCATCCGGGACACCGACGCCCTCGGGACAACCGTCTGAACCCCCCGGCAAAGAGCCAGCTGTATCCGAGCCCGAAACCTTGAAATCAAAGCGGGAGGTGGACCGTCTCCTCCGGCAAGCCGCTGTTGCATTCGAGGATAAACGGCTGATAACGCCCGTAAGCGACAATGCTTTTTATCGATATCTGCGCATATTGACGATTGATCCTGGAAACGAACGCGCCGAACAGGGCATCAGTAATATCGTTGAGAAGTATCTTGAGTGGGCCATTGCCAATGCCGAGCGACGGCAGTTTCCTGCAGCCATAAGATACCTCAACAAAGCAAAATCCGTGGACCGCAGTCATCCGAATATCGCCGCAGCAGAAAAACACATCAAAGAACAACAATCCGCCAACCGAACGATCTATCCATTACCGGCGGCAGCCGTCGATGAGAAGACGTCCGAGGTAATCCAAAAATTATATGAAATTGGCCGGGCAATCACTCAGCATGATGCCAGGGTCATTATTGTCGGTCGCACCGATGCGGAAGGCCGGTGGATTTACCAGCAACTCAATAAGGCGACGCCTGACCGGGTTCGGGCAGAGTTCGAACCCGGCCGGGAGCCTGTTGTAAGACTCATCTATTAACCCGGTTTTTAGATTCCGCCAAAGCGCGTTAGTATTAGGGATCACCACGACAAGGGATCGACCTGACAGTGCTTGAACAGTTGAAAAACCGTACCTCCAACCGATGGGCCAGGATAAGTGGATGGGCCGGTGGCAGTTTCCTCGCCGTTGTTGGCCTGCTTTTCCTGATTGGCATCGTCCTCACCTTTGTATGGGGGAACGAGCCGGGCGAATTCGACATCGAGTCGAACGTCAATCGACTCGTTGAAGCCCATGGTACCGAGAAGGTTACCGGCAGCGTCACCGTCGCCACCATGATTACCATGGCCGATGTGTTGTTAAACAAGCCAGGTGGTTACCTTTCCAACGACATTATGCCGCCCACGGTGTTTATGGATAATGTCCCTAACTGGGAATACGGCGCCCTGGTACAAATGCGCGATATGGCTCGCACGTTACGTAACAACATGAGCCGCTCTCAATCCCAATCTTCCGAAGACCCCAGCCTGGTCAGGGCCGAAAATCAGTTCTATTTCGATAATAACAGCTGGATTCTGCCGGCGACCGAGTCTGAGTATGAGAAAGGCGTACGTGCGCTGGAAGACTATTTCGTGCGTCTGGGAAAGCCGGAGCAAGAAGACGCGCAATTCTATGCTCGAGCCGACAATATAAGAGTCTGGCTGGCAGAAGTGGAAACACGGTTAGGTAGCATATCTCAACGGCTCAGTGCCAGTATTGGCAAACGCCAACTGAATCTCGGGCTGGCCGACGACTCGGCGGCCACACAATCGACACCGTCCACGCCCGACGGCCGAATAAAGACGCCATGGATGGAGTTAGACGATGTCTTTTACGAAGCCAGGGGCACGACATGGGCGTTACTCCACCTTCTCCGTGCCATCGAAGCCGACTTTAACGATGTTTTGGAGGACAAAAACGCGCTGGTTAGCCTGGAGCAGATCATTCGGGAACTGGAACCCACACAGAAGACGCTGTGGAGCCCGGTTGTATTAAACGGGGGCGGCTTTGGCGTTCTGGCCAATCACTCCCTGGTGATGGGTGCCCACATCTCCCGCGCCAACGCCGCCATTATTGACCTCCGGCGCTTGCTCGATGAAGGCTGATGAAAAAACCCGCCCGGGCCGTTACAACCACAGGCGGGGATGAAACGAGTTAACCGAGCAAGGGAGCAATCACCAGGCTCACAATTGCCATGACATTAATCAGGATATTCATGGAGGGGCCTGAAGTATCCTTCAGCGGGTCACCCACAGTATCGCCAACAACGTTGGCATGGTGAGTATCGGAACCCTTGCCGCCGAAGTTACCTTCTTCCACATGCTTTTTGGCATTGTCCCAGGCACCGCCGGCATTGGCCATGGTCAGGGCCAACAGTACGGCGGCCACCAGCGCGCCGCCAAGCATGCCGCCGAGGGCTTCCGGCCCCATACCGAAACCCACCACGATAGGGGTTAATACAGCAAGGGCTGCCGGCAGCATCATGCGTTTGACTGCCGCATTGGTGGCGATATCCACACAGCGCGCCGCATCCGGTTCAGCGGTACCCTCCAGCAGGCCGGGAATTTCCTTAAACTGCCGGCGAATCTCCTGAATCATTTCAAAGGCGGCATCACCCACTGACGTCATGGTAATAGAGGCAACCAAAAACGGCAGAATGCCGCCGATAAACATACCAATCAGCACGTTAGGCGAACTGATCAATAATTCAAAATCCGGAATTCGGTGACTTACCTCAGCAATATACGCGTTGATCAGAGTCAGCGCCGCCAGTGCTGCCGCGCCAATGGCAAATCCCTTACCGATAGCGGCTGTCGTATTGCCCAGCTTATCGAGGTTGTCAGTGATTGCGCGAGTATCCTCGCCCAGACCCGCCATTTCCGCAATACCGCCGGCATTGTCAGCCACGGGTCCGTAGGCATCGATGGCCATGGTCATACCCACAGTCGCCAACATGGAAACAGCGGCGATACCCACGCCATAAAGTCCCGCTTGCCAGTCGGCAACAAATATCATCGCGCAGATAGTCAGCATGGGAATAACGACCGATTGCATACCCGTAGCCAAACCGGAAATGATCACGGTCGCCGCACCAGTCTCACCGGAACGGGCAATATCACGAATCGGCTTGCCGGCCGTATAATATTCGGTAGACAGGCCAACAATCACGCCGCCGATACCACCCACCAGTGTCGCCATCCAGACGTTGGCGCCGACACCGATCATCTGCATCAGGAAATAAGACAGGATCATAAATCCGACCGCTGCGGTGACAGTACCGATACGCAACGCCACCTCAGGCGATCGATTCGAGACCAGCCGTACGACGATAATCGCCAGAATTGAGCAGGCCAATCCCAACGAGGACAGCAGCAACGGCAACGCCATGATGCTGCTACCCGGAACCATAACGTCCCGGATGGCCACCATCGCTTCTTCGCCACCGCCCGCTTGAAGAACCATGACGGTGGCAAGCGCAACCGTAGCAATCATGGCGCCACAATACGACTCGAACAAGTCCGATCCCATACCAGCGACATCACCCACATTGTCACCTACATTATCGGCGATCACGCCCGGATTACGAGGGTCATCCTCGGGAATCCCTGCCTCGACTTTGCCCACCAGATCAGCGCCGACATCGGCAGACTTCGTGAAAATACCACCGCCCACACGATAAAATAGCGCCACGACACCGGCACCCATGGCAAAACCGTGAATATTATTGGCCGTTTCGGGATCCGTACCAAAGATATAGTACAGGGTACCCAGACCCACCAGTCCAAGAGAGGCCACCAGCATCCCCATGACCGATCCACCGTAGAAAGCAACTTTCAGCGCCTCTGCCGAACCATGTTCGTGCGCCGCCGTGGTGGTCCGAACATTCGCCCGGGTGGTTGAAATCATGCCGAAGAAACCGGCTCCCGCGGAACAAACCGCGCCAACCAGGAAGGCAATGGCGGTTTCAATACCCAGACCAGAGACCGCCAGACCCACAAAAATAACGGCCACCGACGCGCCGATCAGCATCAGCTCCCGGCGCATGAAGGCTCTGGCTCCATCTTGAATCAGCTTCGCGATGTCCCGCGGCCGACCTTCCATGACCGGGTATGACATAACCGTACGAAAAAGAATGAAGGCCACAATCAGGCCAAGAACCCCTAGAGTCGGGGGAATGAGGCTTAGTTCCATGTTATCTCCAGGAAAGGCTGCTTGTTATTAATAAACGAATCGGGCCATGGCCCGCAAAACGG
>JBBDSF010000113.1:0-4660 GCA_040905125.1 Pseudomonadales bacterium
CCGCTGGCAAAAATAAAAACAAGTCCACCTGCCACCCGTCCGCACGCCAGATGGTCGTTCATGAATAATCGGGGTTAGCCGTTCTGAATGACTTCCTGGATTCCCTTGGCGATAAATAAAGCGCCGATGATCATGATCACGTAACGTCCGGCGATCTTGAACTGATCGTCGCTGATTTTTTCAATTACCTGTTTGCCGGCGACGTTGCCGAATAAGGCCGCCACGACCGTTGCTGGATAGATCCACAGGGGCAGGTGGGTGCTGCTGACAGACACAAGAAACATTGCGTAGTAAACGGACTTGATGATATGACCCAGGGTTTGTGTGATTGCCTTGGTCCCAAGAATTTGGAAGCGTGTCATGCGAGTGTTGGCGTAGAAAATGTCGAGTACGGGACCGGATGCACCGGCGAGCATCTGGGCGCTTGTAACCAGTAATCCGCTTGAAAAGGCAACGGGTGCTCTTTCCATATCCAGGTTGATGGCGACCGGCAGGATGAGAGCGACAAAGGGAAAGCTGCCGATAAGAATGAACAGCAGACCTTTGTCGGGTATGAAAGCTACCGCTGCAAATATGAGTAATACGACTGATGCACCTGCAAGATAAGGTGGCAGCACATTCCAGCGGACATCATGGCGGTATAACCATGCTCTGGATCCGTTGGAAGCTGTCTGGGCCACGCCATGCAGAACCATGGCGGCAGGGACGGCGAGGAAAAATCCAAACACGCCCATCAGCAATATGCCGCCCGCCATGCTCAATACTCCGGAGACAAGGCTGGTTATCAGGGTGGCGAGAATCAAAGTGGCGTACATCACGACATTATCGGGCTCGTAGACAGGTGATAAAAGCGAATAAGAAGAATAGAATATATCCGGTAATGGAATAGGTTAAGTCATGATCGAAAACCTTGAAACCTTATTAGTACTCTCGCGTACCGGTACCATGACTGAAGCTGGTACGGAGCTCAGAGTTTCGCAATCGACGGTCAGCAAGCGGATTGCCGTGCTGGAGAAATACTATAACCGCAATCTTATCCAGAAAAAGGGGCGCCGGGTGGAATTGACCCGGCACGGTCAGGTTCTCGTGGACCGTATTTCACCCATGTTGTCCGAGATGCGTGACATGTTTGTGGAGGAGACCGGCAGTGGCAAGGGCGAGCTGGTTATTGGCGTCTCCGATGCAATTCTTTCGTCCTGGGGACCCAGAGTCTTCATCAAGGTCCAGAGGGACATGCGTGAAGCTCACTTTGTGTTCCATACTCATCGAACGCCCGTAGTGCTGGACCGCATACGTACCGGGGAGTTTATGGTCGGTGTTTGTACCGGCTCTGATACGCTCGACACTGACCTTCAGTCAGAAGTGCTGGCACATGAACCCATGGTCATCATTCCTTCCGGGTTGGAGAAAATAGATCTACCGGACAAGGGACAATTGGGGGTAATTACCATTGAGGATTACTCCGGCGCATGGCGGTCGTTCAAGGACGAAGTGCGACGATTACACATAAAACGGGAAGTTTCTCTGGAATCCTTTTTCAGTGTCGCGCAGATGGCGATCTCCGGGTTTGGCCATGGTATGGTACCCATCGGTGTTGCCAGAACACTGAACATTCCGGAATCCTCCCTGATCAACCTGGGCCCGATGGGGCTTAACCGGCCCGTTAGATTCGTTGCCAGAAAGTCTACCTGGGGGCTGCCCATTGTCGATACCTTTTACCATTCTTTGTCCCGACAGCTGGCTGACTCCAATCGATCCTATTGATTATCTGACTTGCCGTCGCCTTCCTCTTCGTCATCCATCGGCGTAAGCGATAATCCCTCGAGGGAAGACCCGGGTTTCTTCTTCGCTTCTTCGCCCTCGGGCTTTTTGGCTGCTTCGCTGGCAGGTTTCTCGTCCCCGCCTTTGCTTCCCGCTTCCTCTTCCTCTTCCTTTTTCTTTTTGGCTGCGGGATTTTCGTCCAGGGTAATGCGGAGACGAAGATTGTTCTTCGAATCGGCGTTCTTCAACGCTTCTTCAAGTGTGATTCGTCCTTCCTTGTACAGTTTAAAAAGCGCCATGTCGAAAGTCTGCATTCCCTGTTCGGCAGATTTTTCCATGAGTTCTTTCAGTGAACCCACGTCGCCTTTACTGATAAGGTCAGCAGCTCTTGGTGTGCCCAAGAGTATTTCGATCGCGGCCGCTCGCTTGCCATCGACTGTGGGGATCAGTCTCTGGGAGATCATGCCGCGCAAGTTCAGGGAAAGATCCTGCAACAACTGCTTGTGCCTTTCTTCAGGGAAAAAGTTGATGATCCGGTCCATTGCCTGATTGGCATTGTTGGCGTGAAGAGTCGACAGGCACAGGTGCCCGGTCTCTGCGAATGCCAGTGCGTGTTCCATGGTTTCCTGATGCCGAATCTCCCCCACCAGGATAACGTCGGGTGCCTGCCGCAATGTATTGGCCAAAGCATCTTCCCAGCTGTGCGTGTCCGTGCCGACTTCCCGTTGATTGACGATGCAGCCCTTGTGTGGGTGGGTGAACTCCACCGGATCCTCGATGGTGATAATATGGCCTTTGGATTTCTGATTACGGTGGTCGATCAAGGCAGCCATGGATGTGGACTTGCCGGAACCGGTACCGCCCACAAACAATATCAGGCCGAGTTTGGACATAATCAGTTTGGGTAACACTGCGGGCAACCCCAGGTCTTTGGCTTGCGGCAAATCGCTACCCAGTCGACGGATAACCATGGACACTTCATTGCGCTGCCTGAAAATGTTGACCCGGAAACGTCCCAGTTCCGGGCGCGACATCGCCATGTTCATTTCCTGCTTCTCGGCAAATTCATGTTGTTGTTCTTCGGTCATAATGGCATCGGCAAGTTTGGCGATCTCGCCGGGCTTCATGGGTTCATCCGAGAGGGCATGTAACGTGCCGTAGAATTTGGCGCTGGGTGGTGCGCCGGTGCTGTAGTAAAGGTCCGAGCCTTCTTTTTCCGCCAGCACCTGCAGACATTTTTCGAAATCCATAAAGTTACCTTCTTGGTCTAAAGCCCGTGTCATCTCAACGTGTTAACAAGTTTTAGCATAATACCGATTGTCGGTCATGACTACCGCTTGTCGAGTTGACTCCGGCGTGTTGCAAGGGCCTGGACATCAATAGGCAAAGGTTTGACCCAGAGTGCCCGTCAGGGTGAGCTTGTTCGCCGCGGCGGATTCAGTATAGCCGATCTGTTTTGCCGCGATGCCCGCTTGCCCCGCGATATCGATGGCTTCCGTCACCCGCTGTGGAGGCAGGTAGATTTCCATCCGGTGTCCCATATTAAAAACCTGGTACATCTCCTTCCAGGATGTGCCGCTGGCTTGCTGAATGGCGGTGAACACCGGCGGTATCGGGAACAGATTATCCTTGATGTAGTGGACCCCTCGACCGAATTTGAGACATTTCGTCTGGGCCCCACCGGAACAGTGGATAAGCCCGCGGATTTCACCTTGCAGTTGCGCGATCAGCTCGTAGATCAGTGGCGCGTAGGTCCGGGTGGGGCTTAGCAACGCTTCGCCGACGGTCTGTGTGGACTCCGGCAACGTGTCCATGAGTTGATAGGGACCGCAATAAACCAGATCCGCTCGTACATTGGTGTCCCAGGATTCAGGGTATTTGTCCCGATAGTAGTGGCTCAGCATATCGTGCCGCGCGCTGGTCAGACCGTTACTACCGATGCCGCTGTTAGCTGTCTTTTCCCAGTTGGCCTGGCCGGTAGACGACAACCCGACGATAGCCAGCCCCGGCTCTATATGGTTGGTAATAATATCCGACTTTTTCATAATGGCGACCGCACAAGAATCGACAATCACCGTTCCCGTCAGATCGCCGACGTCGGCGGTCTCACCGCCTCCCGGAAAAACAGCCACGCCATGGTTTTGCATGCGTCCAAGAAACGCCTCGCTACCCTCAATCAGTGCGGAAACGACTTCTCCGGGACAATTGAGCGCATTGCGGTTGATCGTGTTGGAAATGAGAATCCGACCATTGACGCCGGTGCAGATGAGGTCGTCCAGGTTCATCACGATGCTATCCTGGGCAATGCCGTGGAATATGCTGGCATCCCCTGTTTCCTTATAGTGAAGATACGCGATGATGGACTTGGTGCCACTACCGTCGGCATGAATGATGTTGCACTTTTCGGGATCTCCGCCGAGATAGTCCTCTGTCACCTTGCAAAATGCACCCGGGATGATACCGGCATCGAGACGGTCGACTGCATCATGGACCTCCGTCTTGTCCGCGCTGACCCCGCGAGCCTGATACCGGCTCTCGTCGGCACGCTGGATGACAAACCCTGATCGATCCCTGGCCTGGATTAGTCCACGAAACTCCAGTTGCCGAAATGCCTTGGCCACCGTGTTGGCTGCCAGGCCATTATCGGCCGCGGTGCGTCGAATACTTGGCAGCCGGCTGCCAGGCTCGAGCTCGCCGGTATTAATCGCGAAGTGAAGCTGATCCACGATCTGCTGGAACACCGGCGTTGCCGAATTTGAATCGATATCCAGTTTCATACACTATCAGCTCTAATTTTGTATCATGGACATGATACAGTAGTTCTCCGTTACTGCATACATCCCCGACGACTTGTCCTGCGAATTCGGGCGGTACATACATCGTAGATGTCATCTCGAGC
>JBBDSF010000113.1:4760-6305 GCA_040905125.1 Pseudomonadales bacterium
TGTCATCTCGAGCGTAGCGTAGCGGAGTCGAGAGATCTCAAGATGACAATCTGCGCAAGCACACGGGGGCGCATTCGTCAGGTATAATTCGCGCTTCTTTTCCGAAGGTCACGTAGTATGGCGGTTGTCATCGTCGATTATAATGCGGGTAATCTTGGTAGCGTGCAGCGAGCTTGCCGTCAGGTCGGCATGGAAGCGGAGATCACCGCCAGCCCGGAAGCCGTCGTTGCAGCCGATAGGGTGATTTTTCCCGGCGTCGGTGCCGCCACCAGCGCCGTCGATACCCTCAGGGAGCGCGGGTTGGATGAGGCGTTGATCCGATTTTATGAAAGTGGCAAGCCGTTACTGGGCATTTGTCTGGGCTCTCAGATCGTCATGGATCACACCGAGGAAGGGGACAAGGATTGCCTTGGCCTGATCAAGGGTGTTGTGCGCCGCTTCGAGTTCAGCGGTAACGAATCGGCCGACAACAGGTTGAAAGTCCCGCACATGGGTTGGAATGAGGTCCACATCGTCCAGCCCCATCCATTGTTCAAGTCCATTAGCAGCGGGGACGAATTTTACTTCGTGCACTCGTACTATGCCTGTCCCGTCAATGAAAACGAGATTTACGGCATAACCGATTACGGAACGAATTTTTGCTCGGCGCTGGGCAAGGACAATCTATTCGCGACCCAATTTCACATGGAAAAAAGCGGCAGGTTTGGCCTGTCGATACTGGCTGAATTCTCAACATGGGATGGCAGTTCATCATGAAGGTGGCGATATGCTGAGCAAACGGTTGATCGCCTGTCTGGACGTTCGCGAGGGTAAACTGGCCAAGAGCATCAAATTTGTCGATACCAAAGACATTGGCGATCCGGTCTCGAAGGCAAAGGAATACTATGAGGACGGGCTCGACGAACTGGTTTTCTACGACATCACCGCGTCCAGTGACAAACGCAATATTATGCTCGATGTGGTCGAGTCTGTAGCGGAACAGGTTTTTATTCCTTTTTCCGTGGGTGGCGGGATCCGTACTGTGGAAGATGCAACTGCGTTGCGTCTCGCCGGTGCTGAAAAGATCAATGTTAATTCAGCGGCCGTAAAGCGCCCCGAGCTGATCAGTGAGTGCGCCTGGGCTATTGGGAACCAGAATACGGTGTTGTCCATGGATATTAAACGAGTGGGGCCAGGCGGAGCGATACCGAGTGGGTATGAGATCGTCATTAATGGCGGACGTACGCCGATGGGACTCGATGCCCTGGGCTGGGCGCGCAAGGGCGAGGAGCTGGGTGCCGGCGAACTCGTCGTTAATTCCATCGATGCCGACGGCACGCGAGAAGGCTATGAAATCAATCTGACGCGGATGATATCCGAGGCAGTATCCATTCCCGTCATTGCTTCGGGTGGTGCCGGTAAGCCTGAGCACATATATGAAGTCTTGACCGAAGGGAAAGCCGATGCGGCGTTGATTGCGTCCATGGTGCATTATGGAGATTATACAGTCAGCGGCCTTAAGGCCTGGCTGCACGAACGCGGCCTCAAAGTCCGCATGCGATACTA
>JBBDSF010000113.1:6405-17549 GCA_040905125.1 Pseudomonadales bacterium
GCGGCCTTAAGGCCTGGCTGCACGAACGCGGCCTCAAAGTCCGCATGCGATACTAATCCACATTATTCATGAACACCAAGTTCTGATGGAGGACGGGTCCTGTCAGGCGAACTCATTTTATATTGTGCCAGCTCCACCCATCCCCCAGTGGGTCCCTTCCGCTGGCACAATATAAAATAAGTCCCCCTGCCACCCGTCCGCACGCCAGATGGTTGTTCATGAATAATGTAGACTAGAATTGCCATCGTCATCCCTGGACAGGAGTATCTATGAAAGCAATCGTTGTCGACGACGACCAGCAAATGCATTGGCAGTCGGTGGAAACGCCGAAGCCAGGTGCCGACGAGGTGCTGATCAAAGTGCATGCAGCCGGCGTCAATCGCGCTGATCTGATGCAGCGACAGGGATTGTATCCGCCTCCACCGGGTGAGAGCTCCATTATGGGGCTCGAATGTGCCGGGGAGATCGTCGAAGCGGGCAAAAATGTATCCCGGTGGCAAGCAGGCGACCGGGTTTGTGCGTTGATGGCGGGGGGCGGCTATGCTGAATATGCGGTAGTGGATGCCGGTAGCCTCGCCAGGGTTCCGGATAGCTGCGGGTACGTGGAGGCGGGGTCATTGCCCGAGGTTTTTGCCACCGCCTGGCTAAATCTGTTTATTGAGGCAGGGCTCAAGTCCGGCGAGAAGGTCGTCATTCATGCGGGTGCCAGCGGTGTTGGAACGGCAGCGATTCAGCTTTGCCGCAACTTCGGCAATCCCTGCTTCGTCACCGCGGGCAGTGAAGACAAAGTCGAGACGTGCATATCGCTTGGAGCCGAAGGGGGCAGCAATCGGCATGACGATAATAGCCTCGAGAAAGTCCGTGAGTTCGCGGGCGACAAGGGTGTGGATGTAATTCTCGACCCGGTCGGAGGAGCGTACCTGGGGGACAACCTCGAATTACTCGGGATTGGCGGGCGTCTTGTTTTGATTGGTTTGATGGGTGGCAGCAAGACGGAAATTAACCTGGCACGGCTTATGATCAAACGTGCACGCGTTATCGGCTCCACGTTGCGAGCCCGACCGTTGCAGGAAAAAGCCAGAGTCATGGCTGACCTTGCTCAATATGTGTGGCCGCTGATCGAGGCGTCCAAAATACGCCCGATCATACATGCAACGCTGGCCATCGAAAACGCAGCGGACGCCCACGACCTGCTCGCCTCAAATGAGACAGTCGGCAAAGTGGTTATGACAGTTGGTTAACTGACGAACTGGAACGAGTCAGATTTCAGCGACGTCTTCGGCCTGAAAACCCTTTTCCGTTTCCGTAATGTCGAACTCTACACGAGCCCCTTGTTTTAAAGTTCGGTAACCTTCGCCGCGTATCGAGCGAAAATGTACGAACACATCTTCTCCCTGTTCTCTCTCAATGAAACCAAACCCCTTGGAGTCGTTGAACCATTTTACGGTCCCTGTCTGTCTCTCAGACATAGCCGAGTACCTCTCTCTCTATCTCTTATTATTATGTATCTAACATCAATGTTACGGTTATTAATACCGGAACGAGTTCGCATTAAGACAGAATTTTTGGGAGCTGTCCAAGAGTTTTTTCTAACAAGTGAGGCATGCTTGCGCAGGCAAATTGAAGATCCTGTTTTGCAGCGCCGCATAAGTTAATCCGCTATCAAAGAAAATTCTGCTAACTCGCTGGAAATAGCGATTTTTTTGTAATATGCCAAGCCTTGATTAAAGAGCGGCGACTCTGGACTTGTGTTCTTCCAGTTGATCCAGCGCAGTAACCAGGTCCGTCAACTTGTCCTTTTCTTTCTGCACTACCGCGTGAGGAGCCTTTGCCACAAAGTCAGGATTGTTGATTTTGCTTTCGGCACGTTCCTTGTCTTTTTGCTTTCGGGTAATTTCTTTCTCCAGTCTGGAGAGTTCCGCTTCCTTGTCGATTAGACCGCTCATGGGCACGAGCACCTGCATGTCACCGACGAGGTGAGTTGCAGATAACGGTATGGTGTCGCTCGGGTCAAGCCATTCAAAGCTTTCTGCTTTGATCAGGAACTCGAGCAAGCGCTCATATTTTGCAAGGCGCGCCTTGTCCTGTTCGTTACCATTGTAGAATTTGACCGGGATCGCCTGGCCGTAGGAGATGTTCATTTCCCCGCGAATATTTCGTGTGCCGGTGATCACCTGTTTGACCCAGGCAATGTCTGCAGTCGCTTCCTCGTCCACAAGCTCGTCCCTTGCTTCCGGGAAACCTTGCAGCATGATCGTCTCACCCGAATTTCGGATCGTCGTGGGAACCTGTTGCCAGAGTTCCTCGGTAATAAATGGCAGGTATGGGTGAGCCAGCCTGAGAGTGGTTTCCAGAACCGACAGCAAGGTGTGACGAGTGCCCCGAAGCTGCGCCTCGGTCGTATTCGGGTCTGCCAGCCGCGGTTTGCATAGTTCCAGATACCAGTCGCATAGCTCGTCCCAAACGAACTCATAAACAGCCTTGGCTGCAAGGTCGAAACGGTACGTATCCATGGCATATTCCACGGCGCCAATAGTGTTGTTCAGTTCCGATAGTATCCAGCGATCGACAGGGCCAGGCTCCATCGCATCGCCACTGTGATTATGATCCAGCGTGTTGACGAACACATAGTTGGCGGCATTCCACAACTTGTTACAGAAATTCCGATAACCTTCAACGCGGTTGAGGTCGAAACGAACCTTTCGTGAACGGGTCGCGATGGCGTAAAACGTAAATCGCAAGGCGTCAGTCCCATAGGTCGGAATCCCGTCAGGGAATTCTTTTCGGGTCATTTGCTCTATGCGTTTCGCCATACGCGGTTGCATCAGGTTTTCGGTCCGCTTGGCAACCAGGTCATCTAAAGTGATGCCATCGATAATATCCAGCGGGTCCAGCCCGTTGCCCCGGGACTTGGACATTTTCTGCCCCTCGGAGTCAGTCACAAGGCCGGTAACATAAACTTTCCGGAATGGCACTTCTCCCATGAATTTGAGCGTCATCATGATCATGCGTGACACCCAGAAGGTGATAATGTCATGACCGGTTACCATCACGTCGGAGGGATGATAAATTTCCAGTTCTTCCGTTTGTGCGGGCCAGCCCAAAGTCGAGAAGGTCCACAGTGCTGATGAGAACCAGGTGTCCAGAACGTCCTCATCCCGTGAGAGCGGCAGGTCATCCGCCAGAGCGTATTTGGATCTGACTTCTTCCTCACTGTGGGCGACGTAGATGTTGCCTTCATTGTCATACCAGGCAGGGATGCGGTGTCCCCACCATTGTTGTCTGCTAATGCACCAGTCCTGGATTTCGCGCATCCAGGCAAAGTAATTGTTTTCGTAATTCTTCGGGATAAACTCGATGTCCCCTTCCTCAACCACTTTGATTGCAGGTTCCGCCAGCGGTTTGATTTTCACGAACCACTGGTCGCTGAGATAAGGTTCCACAGGCACACCAGACTTCTCACCACGGGGTACGGTCATCGTGTGTTCTTCCACTTTTTCCAACAAACCCAGTGACTCAAGATCTTCAACGACTCGCTTTCGCGCTTCAAAACGATCGAGTCCTTGATATTGCTCGGGGACTTTTTCATTGAGGGTGGCATCTACATGGAAGATGTTGATGATCGGAAGATCGTGACGCGTCCCCATGTCGTAGTCATTGAAATCGTGCGCAGGAGTAATCTTCACGCACCCGCTGCCAAACTCACTATCCACCCAGGGATCGGTAATCACGGGGATCCGTCGTTCGCACAGTGGCAGGATCACTTCCTGATTTACAAGATGCCGATATCGCTCGTCGTCGGGGTGTATGGCAACTGCGGTATCTCCCAGCATCGTTTCGGGTCGTGTCGTGGCCACGATGACATATTCCTGACCGTTAACAGGCTCGGCTAATGGATATCGAAAGTGCCACAAATAACCCTTTTCTTCCTCGGATTCGACCTCGAGGTCGGAGATAGAAGTCTTCAGTTCCGGGTCCCAATTGACCAGACGCTTGCCTCTATAGATCAGGCCCTCATCATATAATCGGATAAATACTTCAAGAACAGCACGAGAAAGACCTTCATCGAGGGTGAATCGCTCGGTTTCCCAGTGCAATGAGGCACCGAGCCGACGAAGTTGTCGGGAAATGGTCCCGCCAGATGTGTGCTTCCACTCCCAGGCTTTTTCCAGAAATTTCTCCCGGCCAAGGTCGGCAGGCTTGATGCCATGGGCCTGGAGTTGTTCGGTAACGATCAATTGCGTGGCAATACCGGCATGGTCAGTGCCCATCTGCCAGAGAGTCCGATCGCCTTTCATGCGCCGAAATCGAATGAGGGCATCCACGAGGCTGTGTTGAAATGCATGCCCCATGTGCAGTGTGCCGGTAACGTTAGGGGGTGGAATCATGATAGAAAACGGCTTGCCGTTACCGCTGGGTGCGAAATAGCCGTTCGATTCCCAATTTTCGTACAGGTGCTGCTCGATTTCCTGGGGTGAATACTTCTTCATGTCACGGGTTCAAGAATGAATAGAAGGCCGAATTATACACGCAGTGGCCATATGTGCTTAACCCGCATCGGGGTCGATACGGATCAGGGTTTGTTCTGATTATTGTCCGCCCCGTCTCCGGCGTCACTTTTCGTGTCAAGATCCTGGAGAATCGCATAGAGCTGGGTGGTGAGTTTTGTTTTCAGGCGCTTGAGAATCTCTGTGGAATATTCTTCGACCAACTCTTCAACCATCTTGTCAGCCTGTTCACGCAACCAGGTATGTGCCAGGTTATCAGCCTTTTCCTGCAAATATTCCTCCGCCACGCGGTTGACTTCTTCGCGTAGCTGTTCCTTGCTGGCCGGTGCAATGTTATCCGCTGCATCCAATGACTCTGGATCAAACAGATCGCGGGTGTCGGGTGGCGGACTCTTGTCATTGGCCGGCGAGGGCTTGCCTTTGGCGGCAGGCGGTTGTTTGCGGGCCTGGGGTTCGGGCTTCACGTTTTCTTCGTCGACGACGTCATCGAGCAGCGGTATTTGCGCCGGTTTCTCATAGGTCAGCGTGTCCTTGAGAGACTCCAGTTCGCGGGACAGGTCTCGACGAGTGTCTTTATCAGACATGCACTATTTCATCTGGTGATAATGAAGTATGTAACCACGGTCCTTATAGAATTTGTAATTTTTACGCGCCGCGTCCCTGCTATTTTCATCCAGGGGTACGACCTCTGCAACCCGGTCGAATCGACTGAAAAAATCGGGCACCTGACTGGACAGGTTGACCAGCACATCCTGGTGCTCCGGCTCTCCATGATGGCTGATCTGGATTGGCGCAGCGGCCCCCGTGCCGGGCAGGCCCCCGGCGGGCACCTGCAGTTCATGGGGAACAAACCGGTCCGCCCGAAATGTCCAGAGCAGCTCATCGAGTTCGGTGGCCTGGCTTTCGGACGCCGCATACACGAATATGCGGTGCCCTCGTCGATACACCTTGTCAATAAGCCGGCAAGCGAACGTCAAGGGCGCTTCATCGCTGTCAATTTGATAAAAATCGATTCGTGTCATTTATTATTTGTCATCGCCCGTTGGCACGGTCCATCAGATACTGGGTGAGTAGCGTGACCGGGCGACCGGTAGCACCTTTTTGGCTATTAGCCTTGTAGCTGGTACCCGCGATATCCAGATGTGCCCAGTGATATTTCTTCGTGTATCTGGCGAGAAAGCAAGCAGCAGTAATGCTACCCGCTTCCCGTCCACCAATATTGGCCATGTCCGCGAAGCTGCTTTTAAGTTGAGACTGATAATCCTCCCACAGCGGCATTCGCCAGGCCCGATCGCCTGTATTCTCTCCAGCCTCGAGCAGATTGCTTGCAAGACTCTCTTCGTTGGCATACAGGGCCGTTGCATGTGCGCCCAGCGCGATGACGCAAGCCCCGGTGAGGGTGGCTATATCTACGACAGTGGCTGGTTTGTACTTTTCGATCCAGGTCAGCGTATCGCACAATACCAGCCTGCCCTCTGCATCCGTGTTGAGGATTTCCACCGTCTGGCCTGACATGGTTTTGACGATGTCACCGGGACGTGACGCTTTGCCGGAAGGCATGTTCTCTGCAGCGGCAATAACGCCGATGACGTTGATAGGCAAGCCCTGCTCGGCGACTGTGGTCATGGCGCCAAAGACGCTGGCTGCGCCGCACATATCGTAGATCATTTCATACATGGTTGCGGCCGGTTTCAGGCTGATACCACCGGTATCGAAAGTAATACCCTTGCCCACCAGTATGTGCGGGGCCTCTTTTGCCTTGCCGCCTTTGTACTGCATAACGATGAGCTTGGCCGGCTCCTCGCTGCCCTGGCTGACTGACAAAAACGCACCCATGCCATGCTTTTTCATGTCCTTTTCTTCCAGCACGGTAGTCGTGATGGCGTCGTAATCCCGGCCCAGTTTCCTCGCGGCATTGGCGATCCAGCCTGGGGTACAGATATTGGATGGCGTATTGGCCATATCTTTGGCGGCTTTGACCCCCATAGCCACGGCGGTACCGTCGAAGATGCCATCCTCGGCATGTTTTTGCTCGGCTTTCTCGGCAACTTGAAGATCGACACCTTCAAGCACGATGCTATTCTCGGGAGGTTTACCCCGCATTTCATTGAACTCGTAGCTTCCAGCCTCGAATTGCTCCACCAGGCGTCTCGTTTTCCAGTAGACATCCTTTTCCTTGACGTCCACTTCCAGCAGACAGCACAGCGCATTCCTGGCTTTGGTGTTTTTGAGCGCGTTGATCGCGGAACTGGCCACCTGTATGTAGCGAGCACCATCCATATCCTTCCGTTGACCCAATCCCACCAGGAGAACGCGCGGAGAATTGATACCGGAAACGTCGTGAAGCACAATGGTTTGGCCCTTCTTGCCTTGTATATCGCCACGTTTCACAATTTTGCTGATATAGCCATCGCTGTTCTCGTCTAACAGCCGGGCTGTAGCGGAAAGATGGTTATCTTCATAGATTCCGGCGACAATGCACTGGGCTCTCGCCTTCGCCGGGTTTCCAGCTTTGGTCCCGTATTCCATACGAACTCCTAAAGACAATATGATTGCTGAAGTGGATAATATAACGTTTCCGAACAACCGGGTCACGGTAGCGAGCCGGTCCCTCCAAAGGCCATACGATTCCCCGTGATACTTTACAGATACTTCGCAAGAGAAATCTTTTTTACTATGGCGGCCGTGGCCGGCATCGTACTGGCCATATCAATGGGTTGGCGGTTCAGTGGCTACCTGAACGAAGCGGCCGAGGGCGGTTTGACCCATGATGTTTTGTTTATCCTGATGGCATACAGGCTGCCCGGATTTCTCGAATTAATCATTCCGGTAAGCTTCTTTCTGGCGATTATGCTGGTGTATGGGCGGCTTTATGTGGATAGCGAGATGATTGTATTGGAGTCGTGTGGCATGGGTCCGGCCCGGCTTATTATGATGACTCTCGGACTTGCCGCGTTCGTTATGGCTATTACCGGCGCCATGAGTATGTGGCTGAAGCCGGCCGGCGAGGAACAATTGGCCCGATTATTTGAGGCGCAGCGTAAGTTGACCGAGTTCGACACGCTCGCCGCGGGTCGATTTCAAACCCTGCGTTCAGGCAAGCGCGTAACCTACACGCGGGGAATTGATCGTGACAAGCAACAGTTTTTCAATGTGTTCATTAACGAATACAAGCAAACAAATTTCTATGGCCCCAAAGACGTCATTACTGTAATTGCGGAAAGCGGCCGGATCCGCGTGGACAGTGAAGGCAATCGATTCCTGGTGTTACGGGATGGCACCCGTTATAGCGGCCAGCCGGGCAGGCATGATTACCAGGTGGTGGAATACGAGGAATACGGTCAACTGCTGGAACAGGATGACCCGGCCAAACGGCACAGGAAGCGGACCGCGTTACCTACTCATCAGCTGCTACAGGACCTTACCATTGAAAATATATCGGAATTGCATTGGCGCTTTTCGGTCATCTTGATGGTACCGATCATGGCCATTCTGGCAGTACCATTGAGTCGCGTGAATCCGAGGCAGGGGCGTTTTACGCGGCTGGTGCCGGGCATGATCCTTTGTTTTCTTTACATCATCTCTTTGTCCGTGGGACGTTCTGCCATAGAGAAAGAACAGATTCCTGCCGGCGTCGGTCTTTGGTGGATACACGGTTTCTTTGTTCTGTTGGCCATTTCTTTATTTAAACTGGAATCGTTCATCAATTTCTTTCAACAGCTCATCTACGGGAAACGTCGATGAGAATTCTCGATTGGTATACGGCCCGAACCGTCGCCATTATGATGCTTATGGCGACGCTGGGTCTGTTGGGCGTGCTTGCCTTGTTCACTTTTCTGGAGCAGCTCGAGGACGTAGATGAAAACTACACCCTTTTCCACGCCGCGTTGTTCGTCTTGTACAGCCTGCCGCGTATGTTCTATGGACTGATTCCTTACTCCGCATTGATTGGATGTCTGTCCGGGCTGGGTCTTTTGGCGAACAACAGCGAACTCATCGTCATGCGAACGTCCGGCATGTCCACCTGGTCAATTTCCTGGAGCGCGATCAAGCCTGCCCTGGTGCTCGTAGTTCTGGGGCTATGGGTGGGCGAATACATTCTGCCCGAGGCCGAACGCCAGGCAAGAAACGATAGAGAGCGCGCCATCTCGGACAGAAGCGAAATTACACCTGAGTTCGGCTATTGGTACCGTGAAGGCAACGTGTATATGCATTTCGACGAAGTCGGCAGATCCGGCGTATTGGGCGGGGTCAGTCACTATTACTTTGATGGCAATGGTAACATGACTCGAACGTTATACGCAGAACGTGCCGTGTACCATGATGTTCGCGAAGATGAGACCTACTGGTTGTTGGAGAACGTGATCGCCACTGACCTGGGGGAGGAGCGAACGGAAGTGAGTGAATTCACGTCTCTTAGATGGGATACGGTGCTGTCACCGGGTGTGTTGAGTACCGAAATACTCGTGGAACCGGACATGATGTCGATCAGCGAACTGCGCGCCAAGATAGAGTACATGCGAAAGCAAGGGCTGAAAAGCGACGACTTCGAACTGGGTTATTGGGGGAAGGTACTGCAGCCGCTGGCCACTATCGGCCTCGTCTTTGTCGCTATCTCGTTCGTCTTTGGTCCCTTGCGTGAAGCGAGCATGGGAACGCGTGTGCTGACCGGTTTGCTTATCGGCATTGTTTTTAAATTTGCTCAGAATTTGTTATCGCCGGCAAGTATCGTCTATGGCTTTAATCCGCTTATCGCTATACTTGCTCCCATCGCTTTGTGTTTTGCAGTTGGATACTGGTTATTGCGACGGGCGGGTTAATTTGTCTGGTATCAGGGAGCTGGCGTATATCACGGGGATTCATAAGGTTTTGGACCGAGATAAACAACATGAGAATCTGACAGCATGTCATGCCACGCCAGACGATCTTTGTTGACCAAAATCCAGAGAAATCCCAGGCCCAGCAACGCAAGGGACATTGTAGCCGCGAGAAAGCGCATAACGCACTGTGATGGACGCATGATGTTGCCTTCATTGTCCAGTGCCCGAATCTTCCACACCTGCATGCCCAGGGTTTGCCCTTTGATACGCCAGAAGACGAAATAAAACAACAAAACCTCCAGGTAAAGGAGCATTTGAAACCAGAATCCCTCCACGGGATCGCCGTTATTGAAGAAAGCGACAATAATCGTGGTCGTCATCATCCAGAGGGCCACCAGAAGAAATGAATCATACAGCATTGCGGCAAAGCGACGGATGAAGGCAGCGTTAGGGTAGTTGTCTGTCACGTTATGAGCTGGCTCCTCGATGGCGTTTCAGTGTAGCAAAACCCGTACACAGCCAACAGTTTGTGCGTGTCAACGGACCTGCGTGCGAGTATCATACCACTTAACAATTAATGAACGTTGTTGCGAGATAGTGATGAATAAAATGAGATCGTGCCTGCTGCAATCCGTATCCATGGTCTGGCTATCAGCCCTGTTCATGTTGATTATAGCGACTATGCCTGTACAGGTTAGAGCGGAAGATCAGCAAGCCTTTGACGTCTGGCTTGAAGATATCAAAAATGCGGCCATTGAACGTGGTATCAGCGAGAAAACAGTCGAACAGGCACTGGACGATCTTGAGCCCGATCCCCGTGTTATCGGGTTTGACAGAAATCAGCCGGAATTCAAGCAAACCTTTGATGAGTATTTGACTGCCAGGGTCACCGATGATCGAATCAAGGCCGCCAGGCAATATTACCGGGAACACTTCGATACGCTGCAGGCAATTGCAGATCGATACGAGGTAGACCCGCAATACCTGGTGGCATTTTGGGGGCTTGAATCCAGTTTCGGACGGCATCAGGGAACCTATTCGGTAGTGCGTTCTCTCGCCACCCTTGCGTTCGACCCACGGCGCAGCGAATATTTTACCAATGAACTGTTCGCTGCCTTGCGCATCCTGGACGAAGGGCATGTACCCCTTGATAAATTTGTTGGCGGATGGGCCGGAGCCATGGGACAAAACCAGTTTTTGCCCTCCAGCTTCCTGAATTATGCTCAGGATTTTGACGGCGATGGTCGAAAGGATATCTGGTCCAGCCGGAAGGACGTATGGGCTTCCATAGCCAACTATCTGTCGCGTAACGGCTGGGAGCGGGGCGCCGGCTGGGGTATGCCGGCACGCATGACAAGATCTCTCGACTTTGATCAGCTCAAACCGGAGCAATGGGATACCCGATGCCGCGCGTTAGGCAATCATACCCGCAAGCTACCCTTATCCCGGTGGCAGGAGATGGGCCTGGAGATATCCGGCAATGCTCCGCCTGCGGATAACGAGTACGCGCTCATTATTCCTGAAGAACGTGTGTCTGAAGAGGATGTTGGCAGAGTGTTTCTGGTTGGTGGCAACTTTCGAACTATTTTGAACTATAACTGTGCGAATATTTACGCCGTATCCGTAGGCCTGCTGGCCGACACAATAATGTCATCTCGACCGGAGCGTAGCGTAGTGGAGAGATCTGGCCTCGAGATTTCTCCACTACGCTACGCTCCGGTCGAAATGACAAGGTAGCTATGCTCGGGTCGAAACGACACGATAGTGTCGTCCACTACTCGGTCATAAAGCTCGCTTCGCATTCGGCAACAACCTC
>JBBDSF010000113.1:17649-19269 GCA_040905125.1 Pseudomonadales bacterium
ATAGTGTCGTCCACTACTCGGTCATAAAGCTCGCTTCGCATTCGGCAACAACCTCGCTATTGTCCGCGCGAATCATTCTGCCTTGCATAACGACCAGGCGGCCGCGGGACTTCAGACACCGACCTTCGAGCGTCACGGTGACGCCGGTCGGTAAATTGCTTTTGTAACGAATATCACACTTTGCTGTATACGCGGGCTTATTCCGCAGATACATCCAGTTCGCCATGACATCATCGAGCGCGCTAAAAATGATGCCCCCATGAGTCACGCCGTCATAACCGCAATGGTGTCTACCGGGAGTGAATTCACTCAGACAAACGTCATTCTCTATCCGGAACTCGAGATGCAATCCGATGGGGTTTGCCGGGCCACACACAAAACAATGATTTGCATCGCTACGAATTTCGTTCACTGCCAATACTCCTGCAGGGTGAAAGAACCTAAAAGACCTGATTGAGCTTTTCTACCAGGTCTGCCTTTCGAAATGGCTTGTTAAGCAGTACGTCGTGATCTTTGGCATCGATCGCATCCTCGGTGTAACCCGACATATAGAGTACTTTGATGTCCGGGTGCTTGTTCTTGACTTCATCCGCAATGGCAGGACCGTTAGCGCCACCGGGAAGGACAACATCGGTCAGCAACAGCGAGAATCCGTTATGCGTCTCAATTAACGTTCTCGTTTGCTCAATGTCACTGGCTGACCTGACCTCAAATCCAAGAGATTCCAGAAATCGGCGGGTTAAAGAAGCGACTTGTGGATCATCTTCTACCAGGAGTGCCGTCCCTGAAAATCGTTGTTCATCTTCGGGAAGGCTGGTCTCTTCTTCCACTGCTTCAACTTTGTCAACCACAGGCAGGTACAATGAGATAGCCGTTCCCTTGCCGGGTTCACTTTCAATTTCCACGTGACCCCCAGACTGTTTGATAAAGCCATAGACCATACTAAGGCCCAGCCCCGAGCCCTTGCCGACCTCCTTGGTTGTAAAGAAAGGCTCGAAAACACGTTCACTGATATCCTCTGACATGCCGATACCCGTATCAGTGATAGTCAACTGAATATAAGGCCCTGCCGTGACCTCGTCGTGGGTCCGGGCATACTCCTCACTGAGAAAAGTATTTTTTGTTTCGATCGTAAGCGTGCCGCCATCAGGCATGGCATGTTGCGCGTTGATTGCCATATTCAGAATACAGTTTTCCAACTGGCCAGGGTCGATTCGACAATGGTCGAGATCGTCAGAAAACAAGGGTTTTATGGTAATGGTTTCTCCGAGCGACCGGTTTAATAATGGCAGAATCTGTTGGGTGTAGTCGTTGATGTTAACCGTTTTCGGTTCGAGTATCTGCCGCCGGGAGAAGGCGAGCAAAAGCCTGGTCAGCTCCGCGCCTCTTTCTGCGGCATATTTGATGGCGCGAATGGACTCGTCCGTGGTCTCCTGGTCGTTATCGGGGCTATCCAGAAGTTCCACATTGCCCAGAATAACCTGCAGCAGATTGTTGAAATCATGGGATATACCGCCAGTCAGTGAACCTACTGTTTCCATTTTCTGGGCATGCCGGAGCCGTTCCTCTGTTCTGACGCCGTCCGTGACGTCCTGGACGACCGCAAAAACTTCTTTGGTT
>JBBDSF010000113.1:19369-22687 GCA_040905125.1 Pseudomonadales bacterium
TAAGTTGCCAGCGCTTCCTGAATTTCTGGCCGCGGCGGTATATTGAACTCGAGTGCATCCCAGATCTGGTAAGGGTTTTTCCCCAGCAGCATTTCTTTGTCTTGATAAACCATATCGTCCAAAGGTTGATTGACGGCGACAATCTTGTTGTCAGCGATGATCATGCAGGGATCGGGCAGGTGGTCAATGACCTCGATGAATGTTTCGAGCGGCGATGAAGCACTCTGGTGACGGCCGTGACTCAAGGTCACTCCCAGCGAAACCATAAGGAGACCAGCCACGCCGCCGAGCCAGTAAAAGGTGGCGTGCAGATCCCGCATGATCTCCATTGCGGGGCGATCACTAATTAAATGACCACCGTGCATGATGGCGAGGTCCGCCAGGAAAAAGGATGCCCAGATCAACAATCCAATCAATGTGATCAGAATGCCATTATCCATAGCCTTGCGGCGGATTCTCCAGACCTGCACCACAGCGGTAACGGTGGCCGCCAGCACAATAAGGTCGATGATGGTCATAGCGGCCACAGAGGTCGAGAACAACGTGCATCTACCTGTACAAAAAGTGAGCGGCTATTCTACCCTATTATCGGGACGATGAACGAACCTCGTGTTATTCCCGTTCGGGGATCTTTGGAGCCTTGTCCTGGTCATTATCCTCACCATCATCGTCATTGTTGGCATTGCCACCGGTCAATTGATTGGTGACGGCCGTCAGACTGGAGATAATGTCGATTGGCAGCGGAAAGACAATGACAGAACTGCGATCCCGGCCGAGATCGGTCAAGGTCTGCATATAGCGCAGTTGCAAGGCCTGGGGTTGTTGCGACAGAGTGTTGGCTGCTTCCACTAACTGCCTGGATGCCTCGAATTCCCCCGTGGCATGAATAACCTTGGCGCGTCTTTCACGTTCAGCTTCTGCCTGTTTGGCGATGGCGCGAATCATGGTGTCGTCGATATCTACGTGCTTGATTTCAACGTTGGCGACCTTGATGCCCCACGCTTCAGTCTGTTCATCGAGCAGTTTCTGAATACCCTCATTAAGTTTGTCCCGCTGTGCCAGCATATCGTCGAGTTCGTGCTGGCCGAGTATGGAACGGAGTGTCGTCTGCGCCAGCTGATTGGTGGCTTCGTAGTAATCTTCGACATTGATGATAGCCTTCTGCGCGTCTATGACACGGAAATAAATAACGGCGCTGACGCTAACGGAAACGTTATCCCGGGAGATTACGTCCTGTTGTGGCACGTCGTACACCATGGTTCGCAGATCGACTTTGACCATGACCTGGATCCCGGGAATGACAATAATAAGCCCTGGACCTTTGACAGCCTGGAAACGACCGAGAAAGAAGATCACGCCTCGCTCGTACTCCCGGAGAATCCGGAACGTATATAACGCGAGGATGACAATAAGAACGCCTAGTGCTACCCAAAACATGTCCATAAGACTTCTCCTTAATTAGCCTGGCAATTTTTCGACGGATACTGTGAGAGCGTCGACGGACACGACGCGCACTCTTTCTCCCTCGGTGATTTGTTGGTCCGACCTGGCGTACCAGATTTCACCGCCAAGTCGAACCTGGCCTGTATCGCCAATATCCGTCAGTGCAGTGCCTGTTTGTCCGATCAGAGTGTCGACACCCGTGGTTACGTGCTTATGGCGAATCTTCAGTGCAAGGTTGACCGTCGCTATGATCAGCGCGGCGGTGACCACGCCGACTGCAGCAATAACCGGAATGCTGATTCGGAAAGCTTCTATGTCGGTATCGAAAAGCAATATACCACCCATCGTAAATGCGATAACGCCACCGATACCCATAACCCCAAAACTCGGTACCATGGCTTCGCCAATCATGAGGATGATGCCGACAATAATCAGGCCCAGTCCTGCATAGTTGACTGGTAATAACTGTAACGAATAACCTGCCAATAGCAAACAAATAATACCCACCGTACCGGGAATCATTGCGCCGGGATTGTAGAATTCCAGGATGATGCCGTAGATGCCAATCATGCCGAGAATCAGCACGAGGTTTGGATTGGTAAGAGTTGTCAGCAGTTCCGTTCGCCAGTCAGGTGCTTCGACGTGAATGGTTTTGTCGGCCAGCTGCAACTCGATGTTCTCGTCATTAATTTCCACGCTGCTGCCATCGAGTTGTGCCAACAGATCCTTCAAATCTTTGGCAATCAGATTGATGACGTTTTTCTCCAGTGCCTCGGATGCAGAAAGACTGGCGGCTTCCCTGACCGCTTTTTCGGCCCATTCGGCATTGCGGCCGCGCAGCTCTGCCAGTCCCCTGATGTAGGCGGCAGCATCGTTGACCATTTTGCGTTCCATTGCCGTGCCCCCTTTATCACCTGTTGGGGAGTCGCTATCCTGCTTACCGTCTTCATCAGATGCTTCTGGCGCTGGTTGCGGTTTTGGCGAATCAGGTGGTGCAGGTGACGAGGGGCCCCCGAGCTGAACCGGTGTCGCGGCCCCGAGCGTTGTGGCCTCTGCCATGGCTGCGAAGTGGCTGGCGTAAAGGATATAGGTGCCCGCACTGGCAGCACGTGATCCCTGGGGTGATACATAGGACACCACCGGTACGGGTGAGGCGAGAATCGCCTGAATAATGTCCCGCATGGCGTTATCGAGGCCGCCAGGAGTATTCATTTCGATGACGATCAGGCTCGCCCCGTTGGCCTGGGCTTTCTCGAAACTGCGTACGACATAATCCGTGGTGGCAGGGCCGATGGCACCATCGATTTTAACGACCCACACCGCCCCGGCTGCAGGTGTATCGCGCCCGGTTTCATCGCCGGTTTCGGCATGTGCAAATAACACCAGTAGTCCAAACCACAGGGCATAGAGCTGTGGTTTCATACCGATGCTGGCGACTCGACGCAAACCCATAAAATCAGATTAAACCAAATCGACGCCTGGTTGTAGCCGTCATCGAGGCAAATTCGGGCCAGTCTGGATTAGTACTCCTTGTAAGGAGTACTAATCCACGATGTCAGTGATCGCGCCGAGCGAAGCCGAAGTCACGGTACGGTGATATTTGCCCAGAACTCCGCGAGTGTACCTGGGCGCCGGCCGTGTCCACTTTTCCTGTCGGGCTTTAAGAGTGGCATCGTCCACATGCAGGACAATCTCATCCTTGACCGCATCGATGGTGATCTTGTCTCCGTTTTCCACGAGAGCAATCGGGCCGCCATCCATCGCTTCAGGACTGATGTGCCCGACAACGAAACCATGGCTGCCGCCGGAAAAACGGCCGTCGGTTATCAGTGCCACATCGTTGCCCAGTCCCTGGCCCATCACCGCGGAAGTCGG
>JBBDSF010000113.1:22787-25451 GCA_040905125.1 Pseudomonadales bacterium
GGCGCCACATCAGCCAGATTCTCTGCCAGCGTTTTACCCGTTACCGTCAGGCAATCCCCGTGAAGCAAACCGGCATCCAGAAGCATTTTCATCATGGGTTGTATGCCGCCAATGGCCACCAGTTCCGACATCATATATTGGCCGCTTGGTCGCAGGTCGGCCAGAACCGGCGTCTTCTGACCTATCCGCACGAAGTCATCGAGCCCCAGCTCGACGCCTGTAGCGCTGGCCATGGCTATCAGGTGTAACACGGCATTGGTTGATCCGCCCAGGGCGATCACCGTGGTGATCGCATTTTCAAATGCTTTCGACGTCATGATATCCTGGGGGGTGATTTCGCGTTCGATCATCTCCAGTACGGCTGCACCCGCCCTTCTGCAATCGTCCCGCTTGGCTTCGGAAATGGCATCCTGTGCCGAACTGCCGGGCAGGCTCATGCCCATGGCTTCGATGGCCGAGGCCATGGTATTGGCTGTGTACATGCCGCCGCAGGAACCTGGCCCGGGAATCGCAGAACGTTCAATCGCGATTAATTCGTCATCGTTGATGTTGCCCTGGGCATGGCTCCCGACTGCCTCAAACACGGAAACGATATCGGTGTGATTCGCACCCGGCTGAATGGTGCCGCCGTAGATAAATACCGCAGGCCGATTAAGCCTCGCGATGGCCATCATGCAACCGGGCATATTCTTGTCACACCCACCAATGGCAATGATGCCATCGAATCCCTGGCAACCGACTACGGTTTCAATGGAGTCCGCGATGACTTCCCGGGAGACAAGGGAATACTTCATCGCCTCTGCGCCATTGGCGATACCGTCGGACACAGTGATGGTATTGAAAATCACCGATTTGCCACCGGCGTCATCGACACCCTGGCCAGTGACATCAGCAAGTTCGTCGATATGCATATTGCAGGGTGTCACCATGGCCCATGTGGAGGCGATACCCACCTGAGGTTTTTTGAAATCTTCATCCGTGAAACCGACAGCGCGCAACATAGCGCGGCCGGGCGCCTTGCGGGGGCCATCTACCAGTTGGCTTGAATAAGGACGATATTTGTCTGTGCTCACGGGCTACCCTCGGTGAGATTGATTGAGGGCGAGCAGGTTACAAAATGGCGTTGATTGCTGCAATCAGTTCTTCACGATTAAATGGTTTAGGGAGCAGCGGAACTATGTCTTCATTTTCGTCACCGGGAAAGCCGCTCATGAAAACCACCGCGAAATCGCCATGCAGTTCCTTGAGTTGCCGGCTGAGCTCCGGGCCGCTCATCTGAGGCATTTTAACGTCGCTGAGTAACAGGTCGGGCAGGCCGTTTTGCTCACACCAGGCCAGGGCATCCTGTGGTGTGCTCACAGTGGTGACGTCAAAGCCTTCCCGGTCAAGAATACGCTGAATCAGGCTGCCTATTTGAAGGTTGTCATCCACCACCAGTACTTTTTTCGTTGCCGCCATGGACGTCCCGTATTATTTTTCCTTTATTCTACTCGCTGGATAGCTTCAGGTGCTGTGCTTTTACAAAACATTTTTTTTATAGACGAACGCGTTACATAAAACGTGCTAATAAACGCTGGCGACATACTAGCTGTCGCGTTGCTGAATATTGTCAATGATCAGAGGGCGCCGTGTGTGCATATTTACCAGGAATTCTTGCGATGGTTGTATAATACATTTCTATGGTTTGTCTGTTTTTATCTGTGCGATAACGCACAAAAACAGCTTTGAGTATAAACGTGGTGTGGGTATAACTCAGTAAGCAAGATGTAAATACATTCGTGCTATTGCTCGGCAGGGTACTCTCGATTACCGAACTATGCCAAAGAGCGTGAAGCTGACGAGCCGTTTGGCGATTTCGTGATACGTGCCGGATATGTGGCGGCGGTGAAAGAAGGCAGGCAGTTCAATGAACGATGTAACCACAGTGAATATCCGTTTCGATAATCATTACGTGCGTCTTCCCGAACGGTTTTATGTACGGCAAGCGCCGGATCCCGTGGCGACCCCCGCAATAATTCGCGTCAATGAAGAACTGGCATGCCATCTGGGTATCGATCCGCAATGGCTCAAGTCCGAGGCAGGGGCTGCAGTGATTGCGGGCAACCAGGTTCCGGAAGGCGCGGACCCCATCGCAACCGCTTATGCCGGACACCAGTTCGGCGCCTTCAACCCCCAGTTGGGTGACGGGCGGGCGGTTTTGCTTGGCGAAGTCATCGGTGAGGACGGTATCCGATATGATTTGCAATTAAAGGGATCCGGACCAACTCCCTGGTCAAGGGGCGGTGACGGGCGCGCGCCGCTTGGGCCGGTGCTGCGAGAGTATATCGTCAGCGAGGCCATGGCCGTATTGGGCATTCCCACCTCCAGAGCCCTTGCCGCGGTGACAACCGGAGAATCCGTATTTCGCGAAACGATGTTGCCCGGCGCCGTATTGGCGCGGGTGGCGAGGAGCCATATTCGTGTGGGTACCTTCGAGATCTTTGCATCCCGGCAAGACCATGAAGCCGTGCGCCTGCTGGCCGATCATGTCATTGCGCGCCATTTCCCTGATGTGCTCAAGGCAGATAATCCTTACCTGGCCATGCTGTACCGCGTGATAGACGGCCAGGCGAGCCTGATTGCGCAATGGCAAGCCGTCGGGTTCATACACGGCGTCATGAATAC
>JBBDSF010000113.1:25551-35118 GCA_040905125.1 Pseudomonadales bacterium
TTATCATGAGGTGATGTTGAAAAAGCTTGGCATCGTCAACTGGCAGGCCGACGACGAAGACCTGTTGCATGACCTGCTGGAATTGATGAAGCAATCGGGCGCAGACTTCACCTTGACCTTTCGACAACTGACCGACATCGCCGCCGGTACCGCCGCCAGCGATGCATTGTCAGAATCGTTTCATCCGTGGCTCGGGCGATGGCAGGCAAGACTGGAAGCAGAGAACGAACCCCTGGAGCAAAGGGCCGCATTCATGCGTACAGTGAATCCGCTTTATATCCCCCGAAACCATCTGGTTGAAGAGGCAATCGAAGCAGCTGTTAACAATAACGACTTCGAACCGTTTCACGCCTTGATGCAAGTGTTATCTCACCCTTTTGAGGAACACTCGGGCCAGGAGCGCTACACCTTGCCGCCGCAACCGGAGCAGGTGGTGCGGCGGACTTTCTGTGGGACCTGAAACATTTGGCATGGTCCCGATCCAAGTTCATCAATGAATGGCAAACGGGCGGGCCGGCGAGCCGGTAGCACCTGCCAGTGGAATGGCGCCAAAGACAAAAGCAAACTCATAGACTTCGGCGTCAATCAGTGAGGAGAAATTCAGGTTCTCCATAATATAAATACCGTTCTCCACCAGAAACTTTTGGTGATTCGGGGCAAACCATTTCGGGTCAGGGTTGGGAATGGCCTCGACAGCCCAGTTGTCTGAACCGACCAGAATGATTTTCTTTTCAACGACCCAGTCACCGGCTTCTATAGATAAACCGGGTGTGCCGCTGTTGAATTTTGCATTGTCCGTTTTCCATAAATCGCCCCAGCCGGTGTAATAGAACAGGGCATCACCGGGGCGAATATCGTCCGGGGATATTCCCTGTTCCTTGAGAGCCGCCTTCAGGTCCTCAAGGCTGATTTCCTCGCCGCGTTCCAGCATGCGTCCATAGTAACCTTTAAAGTCAATCAGAATGCCGCGCGTGAAGAAGGGCGTGGTCTGTTCGACGCCGAGCTTGCTATAGCCGCGGCTACCTCCAATTTCGGCGTGCGACCAGCCGTTGTAGTAGCGCACATCGTTGAGGTTGGCGGGATCGCCTGTCACTGTTGCCATATGGGACAGGGCGTCAAACTGGGTACCGTTCTGGCTAAGATGCCCGGTGATATATTCTTCACTCCATACCAACTTGTTTTCACCCATGGGTCCCCAGGTCGGCCCGCCAGATGTGGTGAGTGTATATTTTCGTGTTCCGGGAGTGAGATTGAATAAAGGTATATTTTCGTCAATCACATGCGCCATATCATAGATGTTTCCGTGTTCGATAAGCTGCGCTGCTTCCACAACTTTTGCCGGCGTCAGTCTGTTCAATGCCCCGAGTTGATCCTCTGGCCCCCATTCCGACGGCCACCACTTTTCCGGTTGGTAATCCGGCTCTTCTGCGGCCAGAGAATATGGAAAAAACAGCATCAGCAGGATTGTTGGTGCCAGTCGTTTAATCAGAATGTTCATATTATTTCTCCAAATATTGCCGGAATTCAAAACGGAATTGCTAAACATCATAGTATCCACCGAAATTGATGGACAGTAAAACCTGTTATAAAAGGCAGAGTCGATTGGCTTGAATCCAGACAACAGGGGGATTACAGTAGACCGCTTTCGCACCTTCACAGGCTATTCGAGTCAAACACCGGTTTTTTAATAAAGATTGATTATGACTGATCAAGAATTCCAGCAGGCTGCCGATGTATTACGGCAAGCTTATGCGCCGGGTCAACCCTGTCCTCCGGTAAGAGAGTCCTTGAAGGATCTGTCTGTGGAGAATGCCTACGCCATACAACAGATCAATACGCAATACTGGCTGCAGCAGGACCGTCGCCTGGTGGGGAGAAAGATTGGCCTGACATCAACAGTCGTGCAACGGCAACTGGGTGTGGATCAGCCAGATTACGGCATGCTGTTTGCGGATATGTGTATTCCGGATGACGGTGAGGTACCATTCGATACGCTCTTGCAGCCCAAGGTGGAAGCAGAGATCGCGCTGGTCCTGAACCGCGCTCTGGAGTCAGAACAGAACACCATTGCAGATGTCATCTCGGCGGTTGATTACGTACTGCCCGCCATCGAGATCGTCGACAGCCGGATTGCAGACTGGGACATCACGATTGTCGATACCATTGCCGACAATGCCTCGTCAGGCCTGTTTGTCCTGGGCGGGTCGCCCCGCAAGCTTGACGAAGTCGACTTGCGGTTATGCGGTATGGTTATGGAACGCTTCGGTGAGCAGGTATCGGTCGGCGCGGGTATGGCGTGTCTCGGCAATCCCTTGAATGCCACGGTCTGGCTCGCGAATGTCATGGCTGCTGCCGGTAGGGCGTTGCAGCCAGGCGATATCGTTTTATCCGGAGCGCTCGGTCCAATGGTCAGTGTCAGTCCCGGAGATATATTCGAAACTTCGATTTCCGGTGTCGGTACTGTGCGAACCCGGTTCAGTGAAGGCGCTGATTCATGACTGACATGGACCTTATGGCGAAGGCCGTTGATGACGCAGCGCGTAATGTTACGGCAATAGAACAATTGAGCGTGGGCGAAACGTTCTCGCTGGATGAAGCCTACGCTATTCAGGAACGGTCCATCAGTTACAGGTTGGCTCGTGGCGAATCCCTCGTTGGCATAAAAGTCGGTTTTACAAGTCGGGCCAAGATGATACAAATGAATGTATCCGATCTGATCTGGGGCCGGCTGACTGACGCCATGCAATTGGAAGAGGGGGGTGACCTCGATTTGTCCACCTGTATCCATCCGCGCATTGAACCGGAAGTCGCCTTTTTATTGAAAAAACCCCTTAGTGGAAATGTTACTGCACCGCAAGCAATGGCCGCTGTTGAGGCGGTTGCGCCGGCCATGGAGATTATCGACAGCCGCTATAAGAATTTCCAGTTTTCCCTGGAAGACGTGGTCGCGGATAATAGTTCGTCTTCCGGGTTCGTGATTGGACCCTGGCGGCATCGTGATATTGAGGTGGGCAACCTTGGTATGGTCATGGAATTTAACTCCCGGCCGGTGCAAATCGGTTCGTCTGCGGCCATTCTGGGACACCCGGTACGGTCCCTGGTGGCGGCGGCACGGCTGGCGGCGGCATCCGGCCTGCAACTCGAACCGGGCTGGGTTATTATGGCCGGCGCGGCTACCGCCGCCGAGGCGATTACCCCGGCAACTCACGTGCGCACATTGGTTGAGCGGCTCGGCAGTGTCGCAATCAATGTCCGGGCGAATTCCACATGACTGAAAAGACAAAGGCACGACTGATTGAGGGCAAGGCGAGACCCCGTGGGGCATATCCGCACATTAAACGAGCCGGCGATTTCCTGTTTGTTTCCGGTACCAGTTCTCGTTCGCCGGATAATTCAATTGTCGGCGCCGATGCCGATGAGATGGGGACTGTGACGCTGGATATCAAGGTGCAAACCCGGGCCGTCATTGAAAATATCGGCGAGATACTGGCCAGCGAAGGAGCGGATCTCGGTGACCTGGTTGAGATATCTACATTCCTTGTCAATATGAATGATTTCGGCGGTTATAATGAGGTCTATGGTGAGTATTTCAGCCAGGAGGGACCCGCTCGCACAACGGTTGCCGTGCATCAGTTGCCGCACCCGCAGTTACTGATTGAGATCAAGGCTGTCGCCTATAAACCCGTTAGTTAAGAGGTGATTATCATGAGTAAAGGTGAAATATTGGCAGGGTATCTTGCTCCCCATCCGCCTCATCTTGTCTATGGGGAAAATCCACCGCAAAACGAGCCGCGCTCCGAGGGTGGTTGGGAACAATTGCGCTGGGCCTATGAACGCGCCCGAAAAACCCTGGACGAATTGAAACCCGATGTCCTGCTGGTGCACTCTCCGCACTGGATTACCCAACAGGGACACCACTTCCTGGGGGTAGATCACCTGAGCGGTAAATCCATTGAACCGATCTTCCCCAACCTGTTTCGCTATTCGTTTGAACTGGACGTGGACGTGGAACTCGCCGAGGCCTGCTGTCAAGAAGGAGCTGATATGGGTCTCACCACGAAGATGATGCGCAATCCCAATTTCCGCGTTGACTACGGGACGATTACCACCTTGCATATGATGCGGCCGCAATGGGATATCCCGGTGGTAGGATTGTCCGCGAATAATTCTCCCTATTATCTAACGACAGAAGAGGGTCTGGATGAAATGGATGTACTCGGCAAGGCGACGCGCAAGGCGATTGAAAAGACCGGGCGCCGTGCCGTGCTGTTGGCTTCGAATACATTGTGCCACTACCACTTCAGCGAGGAACCCGAGCCGCCCGAAGATATGTCCAAAGAGCATCCGCAGAATTACGCCGGTTATTTATGGGATATGCGTGTAATCGACCTGTTGCGCCAGGGCAAGACCAACGAAGTGTTTGAAATTTTACCCCAGTTTATTGACGAGGCATTTGCCGAAGTGAAATCGGGCGCCTTTACGTGGATGTTCGCGGCGATGGGTTATCCGCAGCTCCCCGGAGAATTACATGGCTATGGCACCGTGATTGGCACCGGTAATGCCGTGATGGAGTGGAACCTGATCAAGGCCGGCCTGGCGAACGCGGCATAGCTACTACTGGAGAAATTATATGACTGTTGTCTCTGCCTATATGGTGCCTGGTTCCCCGCTGCCTTTCGTGCAGCGCGACAATCCGCCCTGGGGTAAATTGGCTGAAGCGATGGAGGCCGCCGGTAAATCGTTACTGGCTTCCGGGCCGGATACCATCATTATTTATTCGACTCAGTGGATCGCGGTTCTCGATCAACTCTGGCAAACCCGGGCGCATCTAAAGGGCATACATGTGGATGAAAACTGGCACGAATATGGTGATATGCCGTTCGATATTCACATTGATACGGAATTGGCCGAAGCAGCTGTAAAGGCAACGAATGCTGCCGGAATAAAGTCCAAGGGCGTCGATTTCGAAGGGTTTCCCATTGATACCGGCACGATAACCGCGGCGAATTTCCTTAATCCCGATAACAAGCTGCCTCTGGTTATTACCACCAACAATGTCTATCACGACTGGGCAATGACTGAAAAGCTCGGTGGTATCGCCGCCGGTGAGGCGGGCAAGCTGGGCAGGAAAGTGGCTATTGTCGCGATCGGTGGTCTATCCGGCTCGGTATTCCGGCAGACGATCGATATCTCGGAAGATCGTATCGCCTCTGAAGAAGAGGATGAATGGAACCGGAAAATGCTGGCGTTGATGGAGCAGGGCGATACAGAGAGTCTGCGCCAAGCCTGCCCGACATATGCCGCCGAGGCCAGGGCTGACATGGGCTTCAAGCATATGGCCTTTTTGCTGGGTGCAATGGGCGGTCAGTTGAAGGGCGCCACGGTTCACGGATACGGGCCTTTGTATGGATCCGGCGGCGCGGTGGTGGAATTTCAGGTCTAGCAGTCTGATAGACAGTCAGGGGACCGGGTTACTTTGTAGCCTCCTGACGGGCTTTGGCCATATCCAGTGCGAGATCTTCGATCATATCTTCCTGTCCACCCACTGTGGCCCTGCGCCCCAACTCGACCAGAATGTCGCGGGCCGAGACCCCGTGCTCTTTCTCGGCACGTTTGGCAAACAACAAAAATGAGCTGTAAACGCCGGCGTAACCGAGGGTGAGTGAGTCCCGATCGATACGGATTGGGCTATCCATCATTGGCACCACAAGGTCTTCAGCCACGTCCATGATCTTGTACAGGTCAACGCCGGATTCAACGCCCATTCGATTGAGCACCGCAACAAATACTTCGAGGGGCGTGTTGCCGGCGCCCGCACCTAACCCGGCGACTGAACCATCGATGCGACTGGCCCCCGCTTCGATCGCTGCCAACGAGTTGGCAACGCCCATTGCCAGGTTATGGTGGCCGTGAAAGCCGATTTCGGTAGCTGGATCCAGTTCGGTTCGCAGCAAGCCGATCTTCTCGCTGACCTCGTCAGGCAGCATGTATCCGGCTGAGTCGGTACAGTAAACGCAATTCGCACCATAGCTTTCCATCAGCCTGGCCTGCTCGAGAAGCTTATCGGCTTTAACCATATGCGCCATCATTAAAAAACCGACCGTGTCCGCTCCAAGTTTGGCGGCCATGCCGATATGTTGCTCGGCGACGTCGGCCTCGGTGCAGTGTGTCGCTACTCGTATCGTGTTCACGTCACAGTCAAGTGCCATGCGCAGGTGGTCCACGGTACCGATACCGGGTAGCAACAATGCCGAAACTTTTGCGTGCTTCAGATGAGGAATGACCGTCGACAGGTATTCTTCATCGCTGTGTGCCGGAAATCCATAGTTGAGAGACGCACCACCCAATCCGTCGCCGTGCGTAATTTCAATCAGCGGTATACCTGCCTCATCCAGGCCTTTGGCAACGGCGATCATCTGGTCGAGACTGATCTGGTGTCGCTTGGCATGCATGCCGTCGCGCAGACTCATTTCATGCAGCGTTACATGTTTGCCTTGCAGATCCATAGTTGATGCCTCCTGTTCAGACCGGAACCGTTTCCCGGCCAGGTAAATTCAAGTTTCCAAGCGCGACTTCCTCAGCGAACATTTCGCCGGTACGCAACGCCGCTGCCGTCATAATGTCCAGGTTGCCCGCATATTTCGGCAGGTAATCGCCGAGGCCCTCCACCTCCACAAAGATAGACACGCAGTTGCCGTCGAATACCGGCCCGTTTTTCAGTCGATATCCAGGCACGTAGGTTTGAACCTCTTTAACCATTTGCATAACCGACTCGGTGATACCATCACGATCCGGTGGATCCGCTGTCAGACAGCGGATGGTGTCGCGCATGATCAACGGGGGCTCGGCGGGGTTGATGACAATGATGGCCTTGCCCGCCTTGGCGTTGCCGACCTGTTCGATGCCCCTTGCCGTCGTGCGGGTAAATTCGTCGATGTTCTTGCGTGTGCCCGGTCCGACCGAGCGCGAAGCCACGGTGGCGACGATTTCCCCATAGTCGACCGGCTGCACCCTCGACACTGCCGCAACCATGGGAATCGTCGCCTGGCCCCCGCAAGTCACCATGTTGACGTCCATTTCCAGTTTGCCAACATGTTCTTTAAGGTTTACCGGCGGCACGCAAAAGGGACCAATGGCGGCCGGGGTCAGATCAATCATGATCACTCCCAGGTCGGTCAGCTTGCGACTGTTTTCACCATGAACATAGGCCGAGGTGGCATCGAACGCGATTCTAATATCGTCGGTGACCACGCTTTCCAGCATCCCGTCCACACCTTCCGAGGTGATTTTTACACCACTTTCCCCGGCACGGCTCAAACCATCGGACGACGGATCGATTCCCGCCATCCAGGTGGGCTCCAGCCATTCCGAGCGCTGCATTTTAATCAAAAGATCGGTACCGATATTTCCGGAACCGATGATTGCTGCTTTCAGCTTGCCAGTCATAGTCTGCTCACAATTTTACGCATATGTTTTTGGTTTCAGTATAGAAATCCAGAGAGTGTACCCCGCCTTCCCGGCCAATACCCGAGTGCTTGCTGCCACCGAAGGGCGTACGCAGATCGCGCAAGAACCAGCTGTTGATCCAGACGATGCCTGCCTCGATCTGCCCGGCGACCCGGTGTGCACGCGTGACGTTCTCGGTCCAGATGGCCGAAGCCAGACCGTAGGACACGCTGTTGGCCATTTCGATCACTTCCTGTTCGTCATCGAACGGACGGATATGACAACAGGGCCCAAAGATTTCCTCTGTCACCACGGCTGAATTGTCAGGAAGACCGGTCCAGATCGTTGGCTGAACCCAGGCACCCTTTGCGAGCTCGTCGGGCATGTCGGGTATGCCGCCGCCCGTTACCAAAGTGGCGCCGTCATCTACAGCCTTCTGGTAATAGGACAGCACCTTATCCCGATGTCCGAGGCTGATCAGCGGTCCGAAATTGCTGTTGGGATCATCAGGTGGTCCGATCACCAGGCTTTCCGCGCCGTCTTTGAGTCGCGCAACAAACTCCTCAAAGATTGAGCGCTCGACATAGAGGCGCTCAGTACCCAGGCAGACCTGACCACAGTTGGAGAAAGCCGAACGCAGGGTGCCTTCAATGGCCTTGTTCATATCACTGTCCGCAAACACGATCCCGGCATTCTTCCCACCCAATTCCAGTGACACATCTCGCACGCCCTTCGCCGCCGCACGCATAATGTGCTCGCCGGTGCCGAGTTCACCGGTAAACGTATACGCATCTATGTCGGGATGTGCCGTCATAAATGCCCCGGCAGAATTTTCGCCAAAGCCATGAACCACATTGAATACGCCGTCCGGCACCCCGGCGTCTTTCATGACCTGACCCAACAGTGCCGTGGTGGTTGGCGTCTCCTCGGAGGGCTTGACTACAACCGTATTGCCGCAAGCGAGTGCCGGGCCAACCTTCCACGTCATCAGGAGTAACGGCAGGTTCCAGGGAGCAATAACTCCGATGACACCTTTGGGACGGCGCAGCGCATAGTTCAGCGCACCAGTGCCGTCGGGTGTGGCCATTTCGAATGCGTCGGTGGCTACGTTCTTGATCAAGTCGGCAAAAATCTTGAAGTTTGCCGCGCCACGCGGTATATCGATCTGGCGCGCCAACGATTTTGGTTTGCCGGTATCCCGGCACTCGGCGTCAAGGAATTCATCGAAGCGCGCAGTGATGCCATCGGCCACCTTGTGCAGAATGGTTGCACGCTGGTCGGCGTCAGTACCACCCCACGATCCGTGCAGGGCTTCCCGTGCGGCCAGTACCGCGGCATCGATTTCCTTTTCCCCGGCCTCATGCACCTTGCTGATCACCTGGCCTGTGGCGGGATCGATATTGTCGAACACCTTGCCGTCGACCGAGCCTGTGTATTTACCATTAATAAAATGTTTGATTTCTTTCATATTTGCAATTGCCTGACTCCAACCGGGCCCCTAGAGGGTAAACGCGCTAAGGTAGTTTATATGAGAAGTGTAATCAATCGAACCTTGCCACGGCCGACACGACAGTGTCGTCCCGAGCGGAGGACCCAAAGGACCGAAGGGCCCAAGCGTTAGAAGCCGAGAGCTCAATTGTCATCCCGAGCCCTTCGAGCCTGCGCGGCCCGCAGCTCAGGGCAGGCTGCGTCGAGGGATCTCAGGCTTCGAGATTTCTCCATTTCGCGCTAACGCGCTCCAGTCGAAATGACAGGGGTGCGCTGGCGGCGCGCGCTCCTCAACCCGATCGTTAGCTTTATCTTTATCTATAAATCCTCAAGGTGGAGTGTACGAGTTATCTTGCATCATACCCGCTGAGTTACGTGACTTTGCTTCACACGTTCCACGTGGAGTGTATGAGTTATCTTGCATAACATCTGCCGGTTCACATGACTTTTGTTCACACACTCCACGTGGAACGTGGCGGGCGGCGATTTGCTCGATCAACGCCGCAAAGGTGGCGTCATCGAGATCTTCATGATCCGTGCCGCGATAGGGTGGTGCCTCCGGAATCAGCCGGCCATCAGCGTTACGAAACACAAACTGGCCGTCGTTCAGCTTGTGGACGGAGTAACCGCCTT
>JBBDSF010000114.1:0-1063 GCA_040905125.1 Pseudomonadales bacterium
AATACCTCATTTCGGTCGCGCGCGCCTTCAACCAGTTCCTGAATCTCGCCAATATCGCGGAACAGGCGGAAAATATCGCCATACAAAACCAGGACTTTCCTGAATCTTCACAACTCTCCACATTATTTGACAGACTGAAAGCCAGCGATATCGATGACTCCGCCATCATCGATACCATCTTGAATATCAGCTGTGATCTTGTGTTAACCGCGCACCCGACCGAGATCACGCGTCGGACCCTGATTCAGAAGTACAATCGTATTGCCAGCCAACTGGACACCGTCCAGGAAGACCAGCCGTTAAGAAGAGAGGAACGCCTGGAACTCGAGCGGCTGATTGCAGAAGTCTGGTATACCGATGAAATTCGCACCGAGAGACCGACGCCTCAGGATGAGTCAAAATGGGGCTATGCCGTTATTGAACATTCGTTCTGGACTGCAATTCCAAAAATTTGGGAAGGCATCGATACCCTGCTCAACGAGCATACCGGCAAATCGCTGCCGTTAACCGCAGCGCCTTTAAAGATCTCCTCCTGGATGGGAGGCGATCGTGACGGTAACCCGAACGTAACGGCCGAGGTTACCGAAGAAGTTATTCGGCTGGCGCGTTGGATGGCGGCCGATCTTTATCTACGCGACGTGGAAGTGCTGCTCGCGCAACTCTCAATGTCCGAGTGCACCGACGAAGTCAGGGCATTATGCGGATTCGAAACCCATGAGCCATATCGCGTTGTGCTACGGAATCTGAGAGAACGATTGACGGCTACGCGGACCTGGGCAGAAACCAGCAACCCGCCCGATGACAATCTGATTCTCTACCGCGATGACTTGTTTCAGCCATTAAATACTTGTTACGGGTCACTCCACAAATGCGGTATGGGGATTATTGCCGATGGCCTGCTACGTAAAACCCTGATCCGTGTCTCCACGTTCGGGGTCACGCTGGTCGAACTGGACATTCGGCAAAGTGCGGACAAACATGAGGAGCTTTTGAACGAGCTCACGGAGTATCTGGAACTCGGCAGTTACAAGCAGTGGTCGGAAAAAGCCCGCCAGGACTTTCT
>JBBDSF010000115.1:0-6233 GCA_040905125.1 Pseudomonadales bacterium
TCTGATACCCTGATAATCCTCCACCAGATAATGGTTTTTCAGGGCATGTCCCCGGGAATCACTTCTCAACTATTAATGTCCCCTATGCCCTGTATATGCCCAAGCCGGTCACCGGCGTGGCGCTGATGATGCTGTGGGAACAAGGCCTCTGGGATTTCGAGGACCCGATCAGCAAGTTCATCCCCGAGTTCGAAGGCCTCACGGTCATGGCCGACACTCAGGTTTGGGGTACTGGGTAAAGATACCTCCAGAATCAGTTCCTATCCTGAAGCGTAAACTCTGGGCGTGGTGGATGAAACCGAATCAATTCCCCCGCTACCTGGCCCGAAACTTCCCCGCCGACACTATACTCAGCGAAATGCGCGAGTATCTGGTGAAAAGTGACATAAAGCATGATTTCTTTATGGGGGTTTAGTGCCAAACGAGGATAGGTAGCTTTTGTAGTCGCTATACAGAAACTTACCACCAACTCTCGATAGCTCATCAACAGCCCCACCGTCAGTATTATTCGTTTCCCTCCAATCGGTATTTCCTTACTATGGAGCGTCACGAAACCGACAATGCTAATACGGACCAAGAATGGACGAAGTCGCTCAGAAAATCGCGCTATTCATCGATGCGGACAATGCCCCGGCGAATAAATTCGAGGACGTGCTCAGCGAAGTGGCGAAATATGGTGTCGTCACAATCCGCAAAGCCTACGGTAACTGGAAGTCGCCTAATCTGAAAGGCTGGGAAGATCTTTTACATGAATATGCTATTCAACCAATCCAGCAATACGATTTGACCAAGGGCAAGAACGCCTCGGATATTGCACTAGTCATTGACGCCATGGACGTAATGTACACGAAACAGATTGACGTCATGTGTTTCATCACCTCTGATTGTGATTTTACTCCGCTAGTCACCCGCGCCCTGGCAGAAGGTAAAGTTGTCCTCGGGTTCGGCGAAAGAAAGACACCACCCGCTTTTGCAAATGCATGCTCAAAGTTCCTCTTTCTAGACGAAGAGAAAAGCGAAGGCAAAGCCAATGCGAAACCGAAGAATCTAAAGTCGAATACCAAGCTGGTAAATCTACTCAGAAAAGCGATACAGGCAACTGAAGATGATGACGGCTGGGCCGCCCTTGGCCCAGTGGGAGCGCATATTTCCAATACTACTTCGTTTGATAGCCGGAACTATGGTTTCAGGAACCTGAGTAGCCTATTGAAAGCGATTGATTTGTTTGAGCTAAAACGTGGTTCGGGAAATGCCTATCTGGTTAGGGATGTTCGCAAAAAGTAACGCCTTATGGGAAACATAGAAGAGTCGTGGTCATCCACAAATTATCTTCGAGAAAATAATACCTTAGGTTCAAGAGAATTGTGGGTGTCCAACAATTCCCTCACAACAATTCCATTGAGTCACCGATTCAGTATCCGAAGCTTCCGCGGCCCTCTTCATATGTACGGATATAACGAGATAAATGATATGCCGCGAGATGAACATCGTCGGAAGAGATACAGGCACTGCTATTGGAGATAAATGCCGGCAGGGCTTTAGGGTTCAATACCCAAATACGGCTTTTCTTGGCTTCTGCGGTTGGTTGAACAAACCATCCGGGAAACGCCAGAACCGGCCTGATTGGAAAATCCCTACCAGTAGACGTCTTCAGCAGCTCCCGAAGCCAAACACTGCCAGCCTTCACTTGAATAACAGGGGCCTCGAATGAACCTCTTTCTCGCAATGTCACACTTTGTCCATCGAACGTAATAGTGGGCTCGCCTCTAGCTGGCTTGCTATATGTCTTGGTTTCTATGAGAAATATTCCAGCAGTCGTTATGACGATATGATCCAAATTAAAGTTATCTCCGGGTATATCATGAAAGACTTTTGCTCCCGATTCACGCAGACTTTCCAAAAATTGACCAACGGTTTTCTCCCCGTCACGACCAAGTTTCATATTTCTTATAATTGGTTTGATCTTTAGGAATTTATAGCTGGTAAGCGCTAAAGCCGTAATGAAAACGATAGTGAAGTGCCAAGGCATAACCGGCGAATCCGTCATATAGCGGTACCAATCCATTAAAGCTATATAGCCAAACATGAATGTTGCAAGTAAGTAAGGGAAAAATTTATCCCAAAAATACTCCCTCAATGCAATGTCCGTGCTTTCTCCAGGATTTCTTAGAGGCTTCCCCTTGAGCGGCGATTTTGAAGATTTCATTGATAATCCTAGAGCAGTTAATTTGATGAGGATTAGAAATAGAGATAACAGGACACCCGCGCAAATTATTCAGTGAGTTACAAGGATGGACTTCCAAAGAAGATAATGTTTTGTGCTGAAAACTCTGTCTAAGTGCGCGTAATTCACTGCTTTTATGATGAAATCAGCAGGAGTTTCTCCAATGAGCCTTACCATTTTTTCTATTTCTAGGTTCTATTCGCGTCCCGGGCATTCAGGTGCATCGATCTATGCCCCTGCAATGCCATGAAACTAGCGTGGGACTGGCAACCCGTCAGTTAAAAGGGTATATAAAGTCATTGGAGCAATTGAGTCAACCGAAAGCGCCTAAACTCCTAATATCGCTACCGTATTGCCCGTGCTCGTGACTCCCGTTATCTCGGTTTCGAGACCTGCGCAACTCCGGCACAATACGCTATTTCTGGCGCACAATGCAGGCCGCCACTTGGACAGTAAAGTTTAGTTCGATCAATGGTTACCGAACAGCCTATGAATCCATCCCATCCCGATCAATCCATGCACGCTGCGGCTTTCAGTCAGGCAAGAAGGCTTGAGCAGCTTTTCGACGACGAGATCCCTTGGCGTGCTATCGAGCAGGGATTTGTCTTTCAGGGCGAAAAAGTGTTCCTCGCCAACCGGGCCCGGGGCATTTTCAAACCCCGACAACTCGGCCGCGGCCTATTGAGTATCAAGACAACCGAGCCGCGCCAGGGACGAGTGAACATCTACTCTGATCAGGAAACCGATGAAGGTTACTTTCGGTATTCATTGCAGCGGGGTGACGCCTATGCCGGTGGCAACAAACACTTATGGGAAGCTCTGGAAGATCGTACTCCATTTATTTATTTCCATGCGGTGGCGGAAGGACTATATAAGGCCATCTGGCCATGCTGTGTGACAAATATCCACGCCAAGACCGGCTTTGCTGAAATCGTCGTCGGCAGCCCAGGTGTTGTTAGCGCATCGGCTCCCGAGTCCGTCGTATACACTCTGCCCGCAGCACCTGAACGACGCTACGCGGTGCAGGAAACGAAACGGCGTCTGTATCAAGCGACATTTCGGGAGAACGTTCTCCAGGCCTATAACGATCGATGTGCGATCTCCGGGCTGCCTATCAGACGACTCCTCGATGCTGCACATATCACCCCAGATGCCGAGGTGGATAGCTCTGTCGAAGTGTCCAATGGCATCAGCCTGAGTCGGCTACACCATCAGGCTTTCGATGCCAACTTGTTGGGGATCACACCTGATCTCAAGGTGGTTGTCAGTTCGCAACTGTTGGATAGCAAGGACGGCGCTCTGCTGACGGCATTGCAATGTTGTCATAACTCAAAGATCAGCGTACCAAGAATTGAGCAAGCCCGACCCGACAGGGATCGACTGGCAATGCGCTTTGAGCTGTTCAGTGAGGCTCAGCTCACCCCCACTTCTCCAACTGCTGATCCTCCCTGAGCCGTGCGCGCTTAATAAAAGGGGGACAGATTTATTTTCGGCGTGTACAGTGCACAAATGGGCAGCAACCCGATTCAACTAAGAAACTGTCGCTTCGCATTTGAGTGTCCGAAATCCTGGGATGCTCTAATCGAGACTACTGAAAGTTCTATCCGCTATTGCGTTCACTGCGACCGCGGAGTGCATTTCTGCGGCACTGACGAAGCACTGGCACAGGCCGTTAGCCGAAATCTGTGCGTGGCAATTGAGGTCCGTGGAACCGACACATCGGATGACAAGGGCCAAACAACAATGATGATCGGTGAACCCGCGGCAGAATACAAAGTTTCTAAGCGGGATAAATAAGCCACTCTTGTGAAAGACTATAGTAAGGCGTCTTTCGGTTTGGATACTAAGGGAGATAAGATAGATTAATTCCTATGTAATCTCTAAAACAAATCCCGCGAATTTAAACCCGCCCAATTCGTTCATCAATCACTTACTGGCCTTTGAGAAACTATGCTGAGCACCCAGTATCAAGAAAAGCTGAGCAGCCTCCACGTCGACCGCTCAAGTGGGCATCCGAAGCCACACAAGGTATGCCTGTTGCTCGCCATTGTCGATTTGATTGAGGATAGACGCCTTTCAGAGAATTTCATCAAGCTAACACCCGCCCTCAAGGAGGCGTTCACCAAACATTTCGAGTCGCTCCGTAAAGCCAATGATGCCAACAAAATACTCACCCCTTTCTGGCATTTAAGGAGGGAGGGCTTCTGGCATTTCAAGGTGTTGCCAGGCAATAGGGAGGCGTTTTCCGCACTAGTGGAAGCCGGCTCACCGTCTAGTGAATCCGCCCTTTTTAGCCTCGTTGAATATGCCTATCTCGACCCGGTATTGTTCGCCGAGTTACAGTCACCGGAAGCTCGGCAACAAGCGCGGACGCTGTTGTTATCCAACCTTGAAGACTTGTCGGTCCAGTTTCATCGCTGGTTACTGGCCATGGGAAAATCCGAAAAGACAGCCAAGAACTATGTCGGAGCAATTAAGGGCTCACTGTCCAACTGGGCGGCGGCTGCCCATATCAGTGATCAGAATCTGATTGCTATACAATCGCCCGCAGCAATTAAGGATATCAGTGACGGACTCGCCAATTACGAAGTTTTTAGAGAACGGGATTCTCGCGGGAAACGCATGTACAGCGCCGCGCTTAACGCCTACAAAGATTTCCTTGCTGATCTGTGTCAGATGGGCATTTCCGAAGACATCGAATCAATTATCACCGACCCGCAGCTCGATCAAACCCAAAAAGCCGCCATGGTGAATACACGTATCGGTCAGGGGAAGTTTCGAGATAATCTCATTCAGTACTGGCAAGGCTGTGCGGTGACCCGCTACAAGCAATACGACCTGCTGATGGCCTCGCATATTAAACCCTGGCGCGCATCTTCCAATGAAGAACGGCTGAGTCACTACAATGGCATCTTGCTTATTCCGAATCTGGACAAAGCTTTCGATAAAGGCTACATCACCTTTGACAATAAGGGAGATATACAGATCTCGGACTTTATTGAAACTCCACAGACGCTCGGTATTACGGGGCTGTTAAAGATTCAATTCGATAATGCGCACAAAGACTATCTCGATTATCATCGTAAGAAAGTTTTTAAGGCTCATCAAAGTTCGCAATCGTAATGCACTTTGCTGGTCAGTTTATTTGTTTTGTGAGCCGGCAGCGAGGAAAGTTAGAACAACCCCAGAACGCCTTCCCCGCATTCTTCGCTCGTCCGGCCTGTCTACGCACCATCTCCACACCGCAGCTCGGACATAACGGTTGCTTGGCATTTTTCTTGAGTTGGCTCACATGACTGCGCGCTGACCAGAATCCTGTCAAGGTATTGCTTTTGAGACGCTGGATAAATAGCTCTATCTCTGCATCATCGAATATAACTGTCTGTCTTGATTTTATGTAAGCAAGAAGCTTGTTGGATTTTAGGACGTTTCCAGGCATTGGTGTTTTGAATTTTGCTGACCCGGAAAATACAACGACCGAGATGATGGATTCTGCGGGCACCTCCAAGATATTCTGCACAGCCATACAATGTTTGTAGTTCTGTTGCAGCGGGTTCTGTAAAGTGAATTTTTTCTTGTAGAGCACCTGCGTCCACTTCTTCGCGTTCGCGTTACCAAATATCCAGCCACGATAATGCTTGGTCTCGATTACGAAGATGCCATACGCAGACACAAGAATGTGGTCTATCTGGGTACTGCCATCCGGAGTTTCCAATATAACGTCGTGAAGTGGATGGTATCGCCCCCTATCTAATCCGAAATCCGTGAGCAAGCGCACGATGAATTCACCGAGCTTGCCCTTGAACCAGGCGGAGGAAATGATCGTGGCGAATAATACAACCAGCAGTGGAAGCCACAGCCTGGCTTCTATCGCGAGTGTTAGCCAGTAATCCATAGACTCAGTCATCCGGCAACTCCAGCACCACCGTTTCCCAGCTCACGTGGGCGCGGTCCCGGTGGTCCGCGGCGCGCGATACCCCCACCACGGAAAGCGCCCGGCGTCTGGCCA
>JBBDSF010000116.1:0-1060 GCA_040905125.1 Pseudomonadales bacterium
TCGAAGTATTCAAGGTCCATGACATTGGTTATTTCTTTTATAACGGCGGCGGGGATTCGCAGGACACTGCCCACAAGGTGTCCCGGTTGAGTCAGGATATGGGTTATCCAATCAGCTGTATTGGCATCCCGAAGACGGTTGACAATGATTTGCCTTTTACCGATACCTGTCCCGGTTTCGGGTCGGTGGCGAAGTATGTCGCGGTGTCGACTGCGGAGGCGGCAATGGACGTTGCCTCGATGGCCGAGTCGTCCACGCGAGTGTTCGTATTGGAAGTGATGGGTAGACATGCGGGATGGATTGCAGCGGCTTCGGGATTAGCCAGCGACGTCGTTAAGGGAGCACCTCACCTGATTCTATTTCCCGAGATCCCGTTTACGCGGGAAGACTTTTTGGAGAAGGTAAAAGCGACAGTCGAGAAAAATGGTCATTGCGTCATCGTCGCTTCGGAGGGTGCCCGGTACAGCGATGAGACCTTTGTGGCCGACGCTGGCAGTAAGGACGCATTTGGCCACACGCAGCTGGGCGGTGTGGCGCCCACCCTGGTGGAAATGATCAAGGGTTCCCATGGCTATAAATGTCATTGGGCGGTCGCGGACTATCTGCAACGTTCGGCCAGGCATATTGCATCGGCCACCGACGTTGAACAGGCCTATGCTGTCGGCCGGGCAGCGGTGGAACTGGCAGCGGCTGGCGAGAATGCGGTCATGCCCGTCATCAAACGTGGCAAGGGCGAACGATATCGCTGGCGGATCGAATCGGTGCCGCTGGCCAGGGTGGCGAATAAGGAGAAGAAGATGCCGCGAAGTTATATGACCTCGGATGGCTACGGCATAACGGCCAGGGCACGGCGATACCTCTTGCCCCTGATCAAGGGGGAAGCTTATCCGCCTTACCGGAATGGGCTGCCACGGTATGTTACTTTGAAGAACGAGTTGGTGCCGAAGAAACTGCCAGTCTACGATCTCTAAGCTACGAGCATGGATTATTCATGAAGGACCACCCGACGTGCGGACGGGTGGCAGGGGGACTTGTTTTTATTTTTGCCAGCGGAAGGGAC
>JBBDSF010000117.1:0-1058 GCA_040905125.1 Pseudomonadales bacterium
CGAAAAAACCAAGGACCTTGGTTTTCCCGGCCTTGTATTGTTCGACCTGCTTTGGGTTATCCTCGATAATCGCATCGACGATTGGCTCCAGTTCTCCCGTATCGGAGACTTGCGTTAATCCGTGCGCCTCGATGTATTCGTCGGCAGTTCGGGCTTCCTGGCGCCACAGTGCATCGAATACGGACTTGGCCATTTTCCCCGATATTGTCTGATCATTAATTCTTGCGATGAGCGTACCCACTTCTGCGGCTGGAACCGGTGCTTGAGAGATGGCCATGTCTTCTTTGTTTAATCTTCCCAGCAGCTCGACGCGAACCCAGTTGGCCGCTGAGGTCTCATCCCCGCACGCTGCTGCGACTTCCTCGAAATAGTCGGAGAGGTGCCGATCGCTTGCCAGAGCACGGGCATCGCTATCGTTCAGGTTGTACTGTTGCTGGAACCGGACTTTTTTCTCGTGAGGTAATTCGGGCATCTTGTACCGTATATGCTCGATGTAGACGTCATCGATTTCGACGGGCAGCAAATCGGGCTCCGGAAAGTACCGATAATCCATCGCCGTTTCCTTGCTGCGCATGCTGCGTGTTTCGTCGTTATCGGGGTCGTACAGGCGTGTTTCCTGGATAATCCTGCCTCCCGATTCCAGCACTTCGATCTGCCGCTTAATTTCGTGTTCAATGGCTCGTCCAAGAAACCGGAATGAGTTTATGTTTTTGGTCTCTGTTCGCGTCCCGAACTCTGACGAGCCGCGCGGTCGAACGGAGACGTTGGCGTCACACCTCATGGAGCCCTGGGACATGTCTCCGTCCGAGACTTCCAGCCACGTAACCAATTGGTGTATTTGTCGTGCATAAGCGACGGCTTCTTCAGCCGATCGCATATCAGGTTCCGATACAATCTCCAATAAAGGGGTACCCGCGCGGTTAAGATCGATACCTGACATGCCGTGGATGTCTTCGTGCAATGATTTACCGGCATCCTCTTCAAGATGGGCCCTGGTGATTTGAATCGTTTTGGCACTGCCATCTGTCAGGACGACGTCTACACTACCGTTTAACAGT
>JBBDSF010000118.1:0-1052 GCA_040905125.1 Pseudomonadales bacterium
TACTCGGTGTGTTTACTCTGAGTCATTGCTCTGAGTAATCACTCGGTGTCGTTACTCTGAGTCATCGTTGATGGTTGGGCTTGAGGGAATCGGTGATTGGCCGATAGTAGTTTGGAGGCCAGAAGTGAGAATGATTTCCAGCGTAGTGTTTGCTAACCGGCGAATATTGACTGGAGGTGGCTTTCTTCGTGTAAAAAGTCTGGTTTGACGTACAGGGCTTTGATGCCAGGTGCTTTTCTCTGAAGGTTCCTCGAAAGCACTTGAGACTCTTTTGTGAAGTGCGTCACAAGGCGTCTCTGGCGCTTTGTGGGAGCTGATCGCTCTGATAGCACCTTCCCTTGACCCGCATTTTTAGGCTGCATGGCGGTCTTCGTGCTCTTGTCGGCACTTGAAAACCTCTCCCCCGCCCCTATCTAACTCGGCAACAGGCAGTGCTCTATTGAGGCTGTCTGTCGCGCCCGATCACCGTGATGGGCATCCTGAAACCATATTGCTTAACGAGGATATGACTATGCGTACTTTTGACTTTTCACCCCTTTATCGCACTACCGTCGGCTTCGATCACCTGGCCTCCCTGCTGGACGCCGTGAACCGCACCGACAATTCCAATGGTTACCCGCCGTACAACATCGAACTGCTGGACGACGACGAATACCGCATCACCATGGCGGTCGCCGGTTTCGTCCAGGACGAGTTGGACATCCAGGTGGAGAAGCGGACCCTTACCGTCACGGGCAGCAAGGCCCAAGACGACGACGTGGAGCGCAACTACCTGCACCAGGGTATCGCCGCCCGCAACTTCGAGCGTCGCTTCCAGCTCGCCGATCACGTCAAGGTGACGGGCGCCCGTCTGGAAAACGGCATGCTGCACATCGAGCTGGCCCGGGAGATCCCGGAGGCCGAGAAGCCCAGGACCATTCCTATCGACAAAGGCAGCAGCAAGCTGATCGACGTCGACAAGCGCGACGCGGCCTGATTCAGGCCTTAGTCGTTACGGCGGATACTAAAGAAGACCGCGGGCCTATGGTTCGCGGTCTTTTTCGTGGCAAACC
>JBBDSF010000119.1:0-1051 GCA_040905125.1 Pseudomonadales bacterium
GCCGAGATTAAGCGCGCATACTCCCGATGTGAAGCTTGTTACATTGATCCAGTAGTTACCTCAGTAAGGCGTTGACCCCGGGCGGACCTGCATAGCTCATTTTCACACTATTCTTACAAAAAAACGGGCGCTGATTACGCCCGTTATTCGGGCCGGCGGAGAGTTTGAAGAGTCACAGTAGCCCTCCGCCAGATTTGTTCTGGCGCAGCTCTGTTGGGCGCTGAACGGCCTCCAGTAGTTTTTTCCTGTTGTGAATCAAGTGTTCAGTTTCTTTTCTGACCGCCCTGTAGCACTCGCAAGCGAGTCGTTCCAGACCCTCGCGGTCCAAAACAGTAATGTGTCCTCGACTGTATGTGATCAATCCCAGATTCTTCAGCTTGCCCGCGGCAGCGGTCACACCTTCCCGGCGCACCCCCAGCATGTGGGCTATCAGTTCCTGGGTCATGTTGAGGTTGTTAGTTGGTAGACGATCGAGGGATAGCAGCAGCCAGCGGACCAATTGCTGCAGCAGGTTATGGTGGCGATTGCAGGCCGCCGTCTGGGAGGTCTGGGTGACCAGTGCCTGGGCGTAACTCAGAAACACCACCATCACTTCATCATGGCGGTGGAACTCGTCCAGCAGACTTTTTATCGGCAGACGAAACGACCAGCCCTGACTCTGTACGACGGTGGTCCATGGCGTGGTGTCGCCTCCCATCACCTGGGCGATGCCAACGACCCCATCCTTACCCACGATTGAAACTTCTGCGGAGGCGCCGTCCTGCATGACATAGAGCAGGGATACGAGCGCATCCGTGGGGAAGTAGGCGTGGGTCATGGTATCGCCGCTTTCATACAGAACCTTTCCGAGCGGCAGCGGAAACAATTCAAGCAGGGGGCGCAGTCGCTGTCGCACTTTTGGAGAAAGGGCGGCTAGAAGATCGTTTTCCAGGGGGGAAGCTGAAGACACGGGCGAAAAACTCATAGTCCACTCTCCGACGTCTGGCAGCCAATCCCTGCTGTGCCTGACTTAAAATGAATAAAAGATATTAAGCATCATGTACGAGGGGGG
>JBBDSF010000120.1:0-6119 GCA_040905125.1 Pseudomonadales bacterium
TATTAGATTGATTGACCGCGTACCCGCAATAACGCCCAGCTCAAAATTGACGGGACCAAGACCGGCAGGAATATCGTCTTCCCCTGTACCAAGCTGCATCCCCGCCGGACCATTGAGCAGCTCGAAGCCTGGCATATCCTCGAGATTGTCCACAACCTCGCTGCCCTTGTTCGGCGGGCCCAACATAACCACACGGTCGACCTGAGCAGGGTCATGCCGTTCGAAGTAATAACGGACCAGTATTCCGCCCAAAGAATGCGTGACAAAATTGATTGACCGGGTCTGTTTGTCTTCACATCGCTTTATAACTTCGGGTATTACCGTTCGAGCTAATTCCTCAACAGCTCTATGCCGCGACGGATAATCGAAATTGATGACATCGTATCCGGATTGTTCAAGTGCTGCTTCCAGACGGTTCATCGAATTCGATGTTCTGGCCAGACCATGGAGGAGCACGACACACTCCTGGCCCAAAGGATTTACGGCCAGTGTGCAAAAAATCAATCCCGCGACGAGTCTCATCATGAACCGTCGTTAAATAACAGCACCTGTCTCGCCCGCCTATCCCCTGCCGTGTCGATGCGTACATCGAACAATGATCGTCCGCAGAATTGCCTGGCAACAAATTGGGCACTTTCATCGGCCGGCAGAGCGGCTGCATGTTCGAGCAGCAAACTGGCGCACATTATATTGCCAAGTGAAAATGCCAGCTCCCGGGCACCATATTCGAGGTCATCTCCTGACAATTCAGGAAACCGCTCGACATATGCTTGCGCCTGATCCAGCGCGTTCATCACATGACTTTTTGACTCTGAGTCAGGCAACAAATCCAGGCGGGTTCGCACATCGTCCATATAACCAGGCATGGCGTTGTCTTTGCGGATAGCCCTTAGCACATCCAGACTCAGTACGTTTGTTGTACCTTCCCAGATAGTCAGCACCTGATTGTCTCGCAGCCATCTTGGAATCCCGGTATCTTCCAGATAGCCGGCGCCGCCAAAGCTTTCTATCAATTCAGTGGTTGCATTCAAATTCTTTTTCGCACAATAAGACTTGGCAATAGGCGTGAGTAATCTCAGCAATGCACTGTCTGCGGATTCCGCTTGTCCACACTCGACTTTGCCAAGCAGGCGGGCAACATACATGACGAGATGAAAACAGGCCTGGAACTCAATTTCAATATCGCTGAGCGTCCGATAATGCAGTGGATGATCCTTGAGATGCTTTTTGAAGGCAACTCGCTGCTTCGCATAATCGGTGGCCAGGTCCAGAAGACGCCGCCACGCGCCCATGGTCGTGCACGCGTTGTAAATTCGAGTAATGTTGAACAAGGTAGCTATGGTCTTAACCCCCTCGCCCTCATTACCCACCAGCACGGCCGGTACGCTTTGCAGCTTGACTTCCGCTGTGGGCAATGCCCTCGTCCCAAGCTTGTCCTTAAGTCTCAAAATCTCAAAATTGTTAGGATGACCCTGGTCATCTTTCAGTTCTACGTAGAACAAACTCAGTCCTCGACTACCATCAATACTGTTGCCATTCTCATCTTCGATGCGTCCGAGTGTCATGGCCATTTGGCTGGTAATCGCACTGGTAAACCATTTTGTTCCATATAAGTGCCATTGGTTACCATGCAACCTGGCGACAGTTTCACTGCCGCCCACATCAGAGCCTCCCGACCTTTCGGTCATCCACTGCCCCGAAGTCCAAAAGTTATCAGGGTCGCGAGAGGTAAGACGAGCAAACGCATTCTGCTTCAGCTCATCGTCGCCGAAAGATTCGATTAGTTTAGCCGCACCATCCGTCATCGCCAGAGGACACGTAAAATAAGCACTGGACGGATGAAACAGATACAACTTGGCAAATTGATACAGCCTCGAGAATTCGCCGTATTTACGCTCATAGCCAATGGCGACCAGGCCTTCTTCCGCGCTGACTTTCTCAAGTGCTTTCCAGCCATGGCTGGTAACGACCTCGTCCAGCTGCGAGCCCCACGCATCGAATTTCTTTAGAAAAGGCGGATTGGCCTCCGCGTCTTCCGCCAAGTCGAGCAATTCGCCCGCTGCTCTTTGGCCAAAAGCTGTCAGATCCTGTTCAATTTCCCGAAAATGTTCATCAGGCAATACACGCTTCAAATACGCTTTCAACAAATGATCACTCAGATAGGTATTCGCTATCGACGGGGCGGACTGTATAAACTCCTTCATCACGAACCTCTTTGGTAAGGTACTCATTACAGGTTATCATAACTCGATGACTGAAAATCTCGAACAGATCGGCCTCGATGCCGTCGATAAATTCATTGAAACGTGGAATAGTCGGGACGCCGAGCGCTGGGCGGATTCCCTTAACTTTCCGCATGTTCGTCCCTCCCCCTTTGGGCCAATCAAAGCCGCTGAAACGCAAGATGAGTACGTTGCCAGTGTCGACTTCTCCCGGGTTGTTGAAACGGGTTGGGATCACAGCGAATGGGACTATAAACATGTGATCCACACGGCACCCGACAAGATACATGTTGCCGGGCAGTGGAGCCGGTATACTAAGGATGGAGAGATCATTCTCACTACGCCCATCGTCTATATCGTCACCAAAGTGAACGGGAACTGGGCGATTCAGTCGCGGTTCGGCGCGGATTATGCGGGCGATGATGACACCACTGGCATGGAAACCCGCTGCATAAAACTGATCGATGACTTTGTCGGTCACTTCAATAATAAAAATCTCAAGGCCTGTGCGGAATTGCTGAACTATCCGCACTATGTTGTCGGTGTGGGCGAGCTTGAGGAAACGCAATCAGCCGAAACGTTCTCCTTACCAGACGGACGAGTCATGGTGGATTCTTTCATCGCATTACAAACCGGCAATGCGTCCATGAACGCCGCTCTTGACGTCACTGTCACAAACGAAGAAGGCAACCGGGCATTGCAGGTGGTGGTGAATGTTACCAACCGCAACGATCACCTTGGCATACAGGCCTGGTCCTTACTGGACCCCACCATCGAGGGGGAGGCCTGACGGTTTACCTTTTCATGCCCTGCCTTGCCTGCTTGCGCTCCACCAGCTTTTGCAGCCGCGCGTGCACCGGGGCTGTTAGTGGCCAGGTGACGCAGAGATAAAAAGCGAACACAAATACGACAGTAGGCACAATGGCATACAGGATACCAAGCCACATGAGCTCATCAGGCCCGTGAGAGGCACCCGCCGATGTATTGAAATCCACCAGTTCAAGCATGACCAATGACAGTCCGCCAAAGGAAGCCGCGCACTTGGTCATAAAGCCAAGAATTGAAAAGTAACTTGCCGGTCTGGCGGATCCCGAGCGAACGGTATCCACGTCCACCACATCCGCCAGCATGGCTCTCGGCAAGTATGCAAATGCACCGAAACAGAATCCCTTCAACGCAAACAATACATAAAACTCGGCAATCTGGCCGTATTCAAGCGTAAAACAGCCAATCGACACTGCCCCGACAAACACCATGGCTGTAGCCAGAGATACGTGCTTACCGAACCGTCTCGCCAACCAGTCCCAAAACCATATCGCCCCAAAGCCGACAACAAAGTATATGACGTACAGGATGCCGACCTGTTCGGAACCGATATAGTCCTGAATAAAAAATAAAGACAAGGTGTTGCGGAAATTTTCGCCGCCGGCAATTAATATCTCGATTCCCAACAGGCGCGCGAACAACTTGTTCTTGTACATCAGTTTGAGGGAAGCAAAAAAAGGCACTTTGGGTGCGTTAAAGGCAGGAATCTCGGGTACGCGCCAAACAACCAACGCCGCAGTGACCGGCAAGACCGTAATGATGACCCAGGAGAAGTTGCTGACAACGAAACTGGCAGAAGGCGCGCCTTCCGTAATCGTTTCGGAGAATAACACAATGAGAGATGCGCTGATCAGGCCCAGCAATACGTATCGTTCTCGCGCAGACTGGATCATGGTGCGAGTATGGTATTCCCGGGACAACTCCATACCCCAGGCGCCATACGGCAGATTGACTATCGTGCTGGCGCCACGCACAAAAATATAAAAGAAGGCCAGATAGACGATGGTAGCGCTGGGTTCTGGATTCAGCAGCATCCACAAGGCGAAGGCAAAGATGGGAACACCAACAACCAGCCAGGGCCGGCGGCGGCCCCAACGAGTCTCCCACTTGTCGCTGAAGTGACCCATCACAGGATCGGATACGGCATCGAAAAGTGCTGCCAAAGTAATGACAGCGCCGATAAGGCCCGCACTAACACCTATGTCAGTCGAATAAAGTCGAGGGATCCAGACTCCCATGGGATACAGAATGATCGCCATGGGCAAGCTGACAGATCCATATATCCAGGCAGTCGATTTATTGATTGGTGGAATTGCCGCTTCCGCTTGTGCCCCGACTGGCGGCTGCAGTGCCACATTGGTCTGCGAGTTGGTGGGTATCTCGGCCATCTTGGCTCTCTACAGCTAGTGCTTGACAGGCCCTACAATACCAAAAAAAGGACAAAAAAAAGGTAGAGGCGGCAAAATTTTGTGACTGCCGACTCTACCCCTTCTTCAGGAGCTAACTTTTAATTCGCCCTGATACTCCTTCAAGGAGTACTAGGCTGGCGTTTCTTCAATGTAAGGCTGCATCTTTTCAAAGGCCTTCGCTTCAATTTGCCGAATTCGTTCCAATGAAACGCCATATTTCTCGGCCAATTCTTTAAGCCCCATCTTCTTGTCGGAAAGCCAACGGCTTTCGACAATATCCCTCGAGCGGGGGTCCAGTGATCGCAACGCATCGGCCAATCCGTCCGCCTGCATGCCACTGATTTCTTCATCTTCGGTCACCCAGGCAGGATCTTCCAGGTAACCGTGGGTCAGCCAGGTAGACGGGCCAGATGACGAGTTCTCATCATCGTCCACCGGTAATTCGAAACTTTCGTCGTAGTTGGCAAGCCGGGATTCCATTTCCATGACTTCCTCAGGCTTGACACCCAGGTCATCGGCAACGCGGTTCACTTCCTCGCGACTGAACCAGCCCAGGCGCTCCTTGGCCTTGCGCAGATTAAAAAACAACTTGCGCTGTGCTTTGGTAGTGGCAACCTTCACCAGTTTCCAATTCTTGAGAATATATTCATGGATCTCCGCCTTGATCCAATGCACGGCGAAGGAAACCAGGCGAACACCGAAGTCGGGGTCAAAGCGCTTTACGGACTTCATCAGTCCAACATTGCCCTGCTGAATCAAGTCTTCCAGAGGCAGACCGTAACCCGTGTAATTACGGGCGATATAGACCACATAGCGCAGATGTGAGAGGACAATCTCGCGTGCCGCATCCAGGTCATTGTATTGCTGGAAGCGCTCAAATAACGCCACTTCCTGTTCCTGGTCCAAAACCGGGATTTGCTGCACAGAGTCGATATACGCCTGCAGGCTGCCTGAACTCAGGGTTGGCAAGTGATCATATCGTACCAGTGCTGTCATAGTCGTTCGCTCCTGAATAGCCCCAAAATCAATAACCTACAGCTCATTAATTTATCCTTCCACTTCACCCTCTTAGAGTGCTTAGTCGCCGTTTGGTTCCCGATTGCGGGGGCCACGGAAAAGCATTAGGCTGCGGTATCTGCATCCATCACCAAAGAGCATGAAAGTCACGGACATCGACTGGAAAACCTGGCAACCTGAAGAAGTTTCCACCTTAATGTTTGTAAAGGTCCACAAAGAAGTCCTGTTGATCCATAAGAAACGGGGGCTGGGGGCCGGTAAAATCAATGGCCCCGGCGGGCGAGTGGAACATGCTGAAAGTCCGATGCAATGTGCCATCAGGGAGACTGAAGAAGAACTCAATATCACACCGAAAAATGTCCGGTCCGGCGGTGAATTGTTCTTCCACTCGGACGATTTCCCGAAAACCCATGGTTATGTGTTTACTGCAGACAGCTACGCCGGTAGCCCTACGGAAACAGATGAGGCCATTCCGCTATGGTTCCCGGTTAACCGAATTCCGTACGGCCAGATGTGGGAAGATGACAAGTTCTGGCTACCCAAGGTTCTCGGCGGTGCCGTTGTCGACGGCTGGTTCACCTTTACCGGCGAGACCCTGCTCGATCATCTCGTCACCATAAGACAGGATTGAATCCAACAACACTTT
>JBBDSF010000121.1:0-19518 GCA_040905125.1 Pseudomonadales bacterium
GGACATTTCTCCAACGGAACGTCCGGAACCAAGCTGGGCGATGGTGGTCTTTTTGGTATCGAACTGTTTGATAATGTCCACCGTGCCGTCAACGATAAAGAACATGTAGCCTCCGTGTGTTCCCTCTTTGAAGACGTAGCTGCCCTCTTTGTACTCATACTTGAACATATATTTTTCTATGATCTCGCAATCGGATTGGTCGAGATATTTGAACACGTCCAGTTCGGGCAACATTTTGTGTATGGCTTTGCTCATGGGGCCGGGTACTCCTTGTCACAATCGTGACACCGATCAAGGTTACATTTGTGTTGTCTGGCAGAATTATTTTGTGGATTATTGCATAGCTCGCGAAGGCATCGAAGGGGCCATCGACGAAAAGCACAGTAAATCACCATGCCAACCTGACGGGTCGGCCCCGAGCTATCGACACAAACATGGTATGGTTGTAGTTTTCAGGATACGAGTAATTGAGTAAACACCATGAGCAAAGCACTTAACATAGCCGTATTGACGGTTTCTGATACCCGAACATTTCAGACTGATACGTCAGGCCAGTATCTCGGGGATTCACTTCAGGAAGCGGGTCATAACTTGTCCGCAAGAGAGATTGTTATTGACGATAGATACCAGATGCGCGCGCTGGTATCCATGTGGATAGCGGACCAGGACATCGATATCGTGCTGATCACGGGCGGTACCGGGTTCACGGGCAGAGATATGACGCCAGAGGCAGTTACACCGCTATTCGATGTTGAAGTTCAGGGATTTGGAGAACTGTTTCGCCAACTTTCCTACCAGGATATCGGTACGGCGACTGTTCAATCCAGGGCGCTGGCTGGTATGGCCAATAATACGCTGATATTTTGCATGCCGGGCTCGACGGGCGCCTGCCAGACGGCCTGGGAAGGTATCTTGAAAGACCAGCTGAATATTGATTTCAGGCCCTGCAATTTTGCGGAGTTAATTAGAAAAGGCTCGCATGCCCATGGCTAGTTCCCTCGTTTCTGTGGATCAAGTTATTGAAACATTGCTCGAAGGGGTGGTCCCCATCAGCGCGAATGAATCCGTCAAGTTGGATGAGGCTATCGGCAGGGTGCTTGCCGACGACATCAGTTCGCCGCTGGACGTGCCGCCCGCCGACAACAGCGCGATGGATGGCTATGCGCTTGATGTGGACGACCTGACGATCAAAGAAGGTGGTGTGTACCAGGTCAGCGACCGCATAGCGGCAGGGCAAGTGGGACAACCCTTGCAGCCCGGGACCTTCGCAAGAATCTTTACAGGCGCCCATATACCCCCGCGTGCTAATGCGGTGGTCATGCAGGAAAATACGGAAATCATGGATGACGGGGTCAAGCTGAATGTTGTTCCGCAAAAGTACGCCAATATTCGCCCGCGTGGCCAGGATCTGGCCGAGGGGGATATCGTGCTGTCACGGGGCCAGCGGTTACGACCGCAGGACGTTGGTTTGATGGCTTCGGTTGGGTTTGGGGAATGTCCGGTCTTCAGACGCCTTAAGGTGGCAATCATGTCCACCGGTGATGAGCTGGTCGAACCGCCGGGTCCCGTCCGGGAAGGTCAGATATTCAACTCGAATCGTTACACGCTTGTGGCAATGCTTCGTCAACTGGGCATGGAAGTTGTCGACCTGGGCATCGTTGCCGATACACCGGAAGCGACGGAAGCGGCTTTGTTAAAAGGTGCCGAGGAAGCGGACTGTATATTCAGCAGCGGGGGTGTCTCGGTTGGAGAAGAAGATTATGTGAAGAGCAGTGTGGAGAAGCTCGGCAGCATCGATATCTGGCGCATTGCCATCAAGCCCGGCAAGCCTATGGCGTTCGGCAGCGTCGGTGAAACGCCTTTCGTTGGCTTACCGGGCAACCCGGTTTCTACATTTGTCACGTTCTTTGTGATTGCGCGGCCCTGGCTTCTGAAGTTTCAGGGTTGTAACAGGGTGTATAACGAATGTTTCCATGCTGTTTCGGCTTTCGATTTTGATGGCGGCAAACGCCGGGAGTATCTGCGCGTAAAGGTCGATTATGAGCAAGGACTGATTCACAAATACGACAATCAGGGCTCGGGGATAATGTCGTCAGTTTGCTGGGCGGACGCGCTGGCTGAGGTTGAGGTTGGTCAACAGATACGAGCCGGGGACCGCGTAAAAATCATTCCGATATAAGGCTGGAATGTGGTCCTTTGAATTCGCTATCGCAGAAGCTGTGATATGATTTTTGCTGTCACCACAACACGATGGATGAAATTGACATGGCCTTGATATTGCTGAGTGTTTTCTTGTCGCTGATTCTGGGCTGTCTCGTCTGGGTGATTCTGGGTGAACGGTTTCCGTTTAATGACGATATCAAGCTGCCGCCCCTGAACAATGTAGTGATTTACACATTACTGGCCATCGGGCCCGTTTATCTCACCATATTCTTTTTATATCACTCCGGGTCGTGAAATTACCTGTTGATATAGATCTGATAAAAGGCTTTCTCGATCACCGCGAAGGTGAGGCTCTTTATGAACATTGCCTCGAGGCGGGGAGATTCGGACCGTGCCTTGAGGTGGGTAGCTATTGCGGCAAATCCACAGTCTATCTCGGTGAAGCGTGCCGCCAGACAGGTCGGTCGTTGTACGCCGTAGATCATCATCGTGGCTCCGAAGAGCACCAGCCGGGAGAAGAATTCCACGATGAAGCATTATATGATCCGGTATACGGGTTGATGGATTCTTTCCGGGAGTTCAGATCCACGATCAGGCGAGCCGGTCTCGAGAACACCGTTGTCCCGCTCGTGGCATCATCAAACGTGGCTGCGAGGGATTGGGCGACCCCGCTGGGTATGGTGTTCATCGATGGAGGGCACAGTCTTGAAGCTGCCTTGAACGACTATCGTTGCTGGAGCACGTTTGTGGTGCAAGGCGGTATCCTGGCCATCCATGACATATTTCCGGATCCTGCCGATGGCGGTCAGGCACCCTATACAATCTGGAAGATGGCAATCGCCTCGGGGTTATTCGAAGAGCTTGAGGTAATTGGAACGCTTGGTATCCTCCGACGCCTGCACTGTTGATTGCCGACGGAAAATATCCGCCGCGGCGGTTTTATTTGAAAGCGCATCTGCAGCCAACAGCACAGCACCCGCGGTCCATGTCGGTTTCTCCACAGGCCAAAGCGCATGGTCGGTAAACACATACCCGGTCCAATAAGAGCCATCCTGATTTCGGAATTGATGTAGCCAGCTGAAAAGCTGCACTGCTCGCGGATTCATATCGGCAGCCAGCATGGCCATAACGAGTTCGCAGGATTCCGCGACGGTGACCCAGGGCTCGTCGCTGACGCACCGACATCCGTATTGATCCACCACAAAGGTGTCCCATCGGTCTTGCAGGTGATGGCGTGCTTCAGCCCCTGTAATAACCCCCGTAAGTACCGGGTAGAACCAGTCCATGGAATACCGGCTCTTACTGTCCCAGGTACGGTCGAAACATTCGGGATGATTTTTCAGGGCGTGCCCGAGCCGGGTGCGGGCCAGTGCCCAGCGGGGAACTTTCGTTTCCAATGTGGTGGCAATATTCAAGGCACATTCCAGACTCTTGTAGATACTGCTGCAGCCCGTCACCAGAGAGTCTTCCCGAATACCAAGGCGAGTATCTTCGGCCCAGTATATTTGTCCCTTATCTCCCTGAAGCCGAAGTACGAACTCAATCGCCATGTGGACCACTGACCACATGCTTTGCAGAAACTCGTCGTCTTCGGTGATCAGGTACAAGTGCCAAAGGCCTGTGGCAACGTAGGCGACGAAATTGGATTCGGCGCGTGTTCCATCTTCGACCACGCTGTTTTTGTAGGCGGCCAGCCAGCTACCATTGGGAAGCTGGTGCTCTTTTAACCAAAGATAAGCTTGTTTGGCTTCATCGATTTTGCCCCCGATGGTCAAGCCCATGGCCGCCTCGATGTGGTCCCATGGGTCGAGGCAGCCATCTTCAAACCAGGGTATGGCGCCGTCCGATTGTTGGACCCTCGATATATATTCGACGGTGTCCTGAAAGTATTCTTCCGGGAAAAATCCTTTAGATACGTAGACCTTCGTCACATTGCATCCTTATTAATGTGCTATTGACATCCTTTGACGAAATACATGACCACGCTCTTGCCCATGATCGGATCAAGCATCCGTTCGAGCCAGCGAGTTGTACGAGGCTGTTTCATTAAATCCCAAACGAGGAGCCTGTGGTACGTTCGAACAATCCATGCATCTTCACCCGCTTCTCGCCACAGCAGGCACTTTAACCACCAATATGGAACGTGCAGTGCATGGGCCCAATGTCGCCTGAAATGAATTAAACCACAGTTTTCAATGGTATGCCGGAGCTTGCGCGCATTGAAAATTCGAATATGACCACCTTCCTGGGCATGGTATTCGTCACTCAGCAGCCAACAAATTTTCTCGGGTAAATACCGCGGTACGCTGATAGCCATGATGCCACCTGGTTTCAGAACCCGGCTGATCTCGTTGATGACACCGCGATAATCGGGAATATGTTCCAATACTTCGGCGCAGATCACCTTGTCAAAATACGCGTTGGCGAAAGGCAGCTTGAGGCCATTGGCTACCGAAAGGCTGAGGTTTCCACAGTCTTGCTGTTCGCCGGGCTCCTTGAGATTGAGCTCATGGAATCGCTGTTGCGTGGTCTGCAGATCCTTGATATTAAGGTCGACGCCAACGGCATTGACCTGTTCCAGCATGCAGGCTGTCAGTGCGTGGCGACCCTCTCCGCAACCCAGGTCAAGCAACCTGTCCGAGGGTGAAAGGTGAAGATGATCGAAATTGATGGTATTCATCGGCATGGTCAGGTAATCGGACTGGCATGTTGGTGCCCGTAGTCACCTTGACCCTCGGTCAGAACCTGCTCGTAACAGTTTACCATTCTGGTTGCCGCGACGTCCCAGCTGAAGCAGCTGACAATACGTTCACGTCCCTTACGGGAAAGTTCGGCTCTCTTTTCAGGGTTGTCGAGAAGATCTGTTATGGCGTTTGCAATAGCGCCCGGGTCTCTTACCGGTACCAGTACGCCGGCGTCGCCCACGACTTCCGGTAGCGCGCCCCCGGTGGTGGAAATGACCGGTGCGCCGCAGGCCATGGCTTCGCCCGCGGGGAGCCCGAACCCTTCGTAAACGGAAGGTACAACCACAATACTCGCCTCGGCATATAGCCTGACGACGTCTTCGGTCTTGAGGTTCGATACGAATCGCAGGTGTGGAGCAATCCCCAGGTGGTCAATGAGCCTTTGTATGTGTCCATCTTTTTTAATCTTGCCCAGCACGACGAGTTCAAGGTGGGGATAGGCAGGCGTGAGTATACTTATGGCTCTAAGCAGATATTCGAGGCCTTTCAGCGGTGAATCGGCACTGGCCGTGGCCATGATTCTAAAGGGAATGCGCTCAATATCCGGTAGGGGGCGGAAGGTCCCCGTGTCGATTCCGTTATGGACGACATGGATTTTGTTGGCATCTACTTGAAAGGCACTGGCGATATCTTCACGCGAGCTTCTTGAGACGGTCACGATATGTTTAAGTTGCCTGACCACCTTCTTTTGCATATTGATGAATGCGTGCCATCGGCGGATCAATAACCTTGAGCGCCAGCCGCTGGCACTGGCCAGTGCGATCTCGAGGTCACTGGTGATGGGATGATGGATGGTGGTTATGAGCGGAATACCACGGCGTTGCAATTCGCACAGACCATAACAAAGACTTTGATTATCATGGACAATGTCGTAGTCCTGCGCGTTTTTCCTGAAGTATTTTACGAGTCGCCTACCGAACGTATAGGGCTCGGGGAAACCGCCGGTTAACATCGAGAACCATTCGAAAAAATCTGTCCAGCTTCGCAAATGCTTCAGACGCAATGCAGTGACATGATTTTCGGATTCGAACAGGTTCAGGCCGGGGAGTTTGATCAGCCGGACATCGGGATGAAGATCAGGGTAAGGTTGTCCCGATATGACGTCCACATCATGACCGGCATCGCTGAGAGCCTTGCTTAGATAACTGATGTAAATTCCCTGCCCGCCACTATAAGGATTGCTTCGGTACCCCAATAAACAGATTTTGAGTTTGCCGGAATCGTGTGTTCGATATCGGAGGGGCGGGAGCGTACTTTCAACGGTGTCTTGCATGACGTCCCTGTGAGACAAAGTACAAATGTTAGATGGTCTAAAAGAGGAACTCGATTGTACGGGTTTACAGGTGAAATGCCAACGGGTCAGGAGCCCCCATGGCGGGCTTTCTGATCTATATTATCGGACTCATCATCAGTAGCTCTTCGCCGCATTTTTCGTTTGTCCTTTTCGGCTTGCTGAATCAGCGATACGGCCGATGGATCCACCCGGCGGTCTCCACGAGAGCGGCGCTCCGGGCCGTAGGCAGGGGCCTCGTGTTCTTCAGTGAACACATTGGCGTAGAGGTTCGCGACCCAGAGCTGACCTTCCTGAATGCGATTGAGAAATCTGATCGCCTCGTTTATGTACGGGGTAACGACTTCCCAGAAGAATTTCGGATATCCAGCCCGGAGGTCAGCTGCTGTCGTATAGCCCATTTTGGCTGCCTGGCCGGTTTCCTTGAATTCCGCATACAGAGCCGATATTTTGCGCATATACTGAGGATCGGCCAGTTGGCCGATGAGGTCTGCTGCGCGTATCAAGCCCGGGAAATCCATACTTTCCTGGGCGTCGTCTTCACTGGGCACCGGGAAACGAGTGCGCTCAATGTTGCGTGAAAGGATTTCGGTATCCAGAAGTTCGTTATTTTCAAATCTTTCTGAAATATAAATTTTCGCGCGATCAACATGGTAAGGTGTAAGAAAGGCATCGGTGGCACCGGGTGGCGGCGCAATGGTTTCCATTTGTGTGTTGATCGCGTAGCGACCGTTTCGGTCCGCCCTGCATATTCCCCGAACATAGCCGATATCGTGGTTCAGCAGAGAGATGACGAAATGAATCCACTCGCGGGCGGAAACGTTGCCTTCCACAAGAATTTTGCCCCTGAGGATTTCCATCCCGACCATGGTGACCATAATCGTATGATTCATATCGTGGTAAGGTGAGTCACTGTTGGCGATGATTTCCAGCGTATTGCGGGCATTGGAGACAATCAGATGTGTATCTGTCTCGTTGCGCCCGTACATATGGTCGTAATGGCTGACAAGTTCTTCGACAAACGCCTCAATAACCACTGAAGATGGATTAAACATTAATCTCTCCAATATCTCCTAAAGCCCACTAAACAGCTATTGTGGAACCTTCACCGGGTGAGTCAAGCGTTAAATCGACGGGGAGGGCATCTGTCGCGGTAATCGGTTAAAATGAGTTGAATCTATCATGACCCGAAAGCACGTGAATGTGCCTCACCGAAGGAACAGGATTAAATGATTGAACTCAGACATCTGAAGACGTTGGTTGCGCTCCGGGATACGGGCAGTCTGGTAGAAGCTGCCGAGCGGCTCTATTTGACCCAGTCTGCGCTGTCACACCAGCTTAAGGATCTTGAAGACCGGCTTGGTTGCACCCTGTTTCTGCGCAAAACCAAACCGCCACGTTTCACCAGTGCCGGACGTCGGCTTTTGACCCTGGCAGATGAAGTCATTCCCATGTTCAAAGGTGCCGAGCGCGATATTTCGCGTCTCGCCGGTGGGGAGGCAGGGCGTTTGTACATTTGCATCGAGTGTCACAGCTGTTTTCAATGGCTGGTGCCGTGTATTGACCGCTATCGGGGCAACTGGCCCGAGGTGGAACTGGATCTGTCCGGGGGCTTCAACTTTGCGCCGCTGCCCGCACTGGTGCGGGGAGACCTGGACCTGGTCATCACGGCTGACCCCATGGAGTTGGCGGGGGTCGAGTATGTGCCCTTGTTCCGCTACGAGGCGCTGTTGGCTCTCAGCAAGGAGGATCCCTTGGCCAGGAAGAACTATATCGAGCCGAAGGACATGGCGGACAAGGTTGTGATCACGTACCCGGTCGATCATGATCGCCTGGATTTCTTCACGCGGTTTCTGGATCCCGCTGGCGTGGAACCGGCGTCGGTCAGGACCGCCGAATTGACTCCTATGATGGTGCAGTTGGTGGCCAGCGGCCGGGGTGTGGCCTGTCTTCCCAACTGGGCGTTAACGGAGTATCTCGAGAATCAGACTATTACAGCCCGCAAGCTCGGAGAAAATGGTGTGTGGGCAACCTTGTATGCCGCCATACGCGAAGATCAACGAGATGCCCCATTTATGGAAGACTTTATCAATACAGCCAGGGAAACGTGTTTCAGCAATCTGAGTGGCATCAAGTCCGTTCAGAAAGAAACCAAAGCTGCAGTCGTGAAATAGAAAAACCCCGCCGGGGCCGGCGGGGTTTCATCTAACGTATGGGGAGCATCCCCGAATTAAACGATTCTCAGTTTAACTCGGAGGCTCCCACAGTAGACTGACTATTAATGGGATCACCTCCTTTTACGCTCAGGGTACCAATGGGCGTGCTCGGAGGTTCCCCCTGGTTAGAACAACCTGCACGATGAATCCGATGATCCATTAACTGGAACAATTTATATCCTATCAACGTGGAAGCTGTCAAAGGATACATTTGCAAGACCTGACCCCTCGTTTGTCATTTCGACTGGAGCGAAGCGGAATGGAGAAATCCCAAACCCGGAGATCCCTCGAGTCGCTACGCTCCCTCGGGACGACACTACCGTGTCGTTTCGACTGGAGGACCCAAGGACCCGAGGGCCCAAGCGAATCCCGTGCCGCCAGCCGGCCATGGATGGCCGGCAAGGTTCAAGCGAATAGAGCCCCCGCGCTTCCTGATCGTGTCGAGTTGTTGGGTACAATCTGCAAATTGCATCAGGGGACCAGAACCCGGGAGGTCCAGGTGCCTTTGACCAGCGTGTATAACTGCCTGTCGTGGATACGTTCTTCGCGATTGAGGTCCAGGACTTCTATACACTCTGCAACCAGTTCGACCCCGGCGACGGTGTCGGGCGGTTCCATATCTTTGCCGCGCCATGTCTCTTTAATCTGTTTAACAGCTTCAAGCAATGTGGCACGGGATTCGATGAAACTGCTCTGTGGGCCAAGTTGCCCGTACACATAATCGAGGTACTTGCTTCCCAGTGGGCGTCGATGCCAGTTGGTCTTGACTATGTCATCGTCGAGGAATTCCACACTTCCCGAGATCCGATACTGACGTTGCATGGAGGGGTACCACACGAGCAATTCGTAATCGCAATCGTTAGATAGAATTGCCCACTTTGGGCTCGTTTTATTGATGAATACACCAAACCGGTTGTCGTTAATGCTTCTCAGAACCAGTGTCCGCACGGAGGCTTTGCCGTTCCGATCCGCAAGCGCCAGGTGGCAGATGTCAGCGTTGGGATCGTCCAGCTTTCTGGCGTCTGCACGGTCGGCGCGTATGCGATCAACGGGGTTTACCATATCGGTTCCTTGCCAATATCAGTTTACTACACAACGAGTCGTGTCGGTCATTGTCTTTCAAAGCTTTCTCGGGCTATCTCTGTGTTGTTTGCTACCAGAGTGGCCTGAATTTTTTCCTGACTGTAATCCACAATACCTTCGATGAATTCATGCCATTCATAGCCGGTTTGAACCGTCGAAGTGAGGCGGAGCACCAGAGCCTGGTTCTCCTCGGCTCGCCGTTCCTGACGCACCAGCCCGTTGATCATCAGTCGGGCGCCGGAACTTTTTTCGAACTCCAGGCGAAGGGTCGCGCCGTGATAGTTGGTTTCAAGTGTTTGGGTCGCCATGTGATATTATTATCTTCCGGATTGCTGGAGTAGTTTATGAGCCAATTGAATGATATCAAAACCAATGCTGAAGAAATTCATAAGGGACTGAAAAGATTGGCGCCGGACCGGGAAGTGGTCTTGCCAGTACATACGTCCAGGGAGTTGCTGGCAGACCTGGAGGCGAAGGCGGCCAAACTGGTGGAGCAGCTGGAGGCCCTCGAATAAAGCGTTCACTCCAGACCTTTTTAGTCTGACGGTGGCGCCCGCATTATCTGGTCCAGCATGCGGTTGAGGCTGTCGATGAAGGTTAGCGGCTGGTCCAGGAAGACATGGTGATGGGCGCCGTGAATAACGTCCATAAGACCGGGCTCGAACAGGGGGCTGATTCTTGAGACCTGTTCAGGCGGAAAGAAGCGGCTGTTGTCGCCATAGATGAGACCAACTTTGCATGGAATTTCCCGCAGCATGGTCATACCGTCAGGAAAATCGTATTGATCGTCTTCAGTCATCCTGGAGAAGAGGGATTGGTCCAGCTTGAAGGTATAGCCCTGATTGGTCTGTTTGACCGAATGCGCCGCGATGTAATCGAGAATATACTGGTTCTGGCAAGGCTGGGCTGGGCGAAGCCGGAACCGGCGTACCGCCTCGTCCATTGATTCAAAGTAACGTACTTTGCCTCTTGGTGCTCCGGGTACGTGACGTTTACCTTTAGTACCGGAAATTGCCGAATCCACGAGTATAATTCCCCCGAGATCCGAGCCGCGAAGCCATCCGGCGATTCGAGCCATGGAACCGCCGAAACTGTGGCCGACAATAAGCGGTCGATTAAAGCCCGCGTGCTCGGCAATCGTCATGATTTCCCGCGTGAATGTAGATGGGGTATAGGTTTGCCTGTGGTCACTGTCACCGGCACCGCTCATGTCCAGAGCCGCCACATCGAATCTTTCCCTGAATGCCGGTGCGATAAAATCCCACCAGTGCGCGTGGGCGCCATTACCATGAACGAAAAGCAGGCCCGTTTGTGGTTCGGGCGTTTTGGGTCGCCAACGCTGATAATGTATCTGTGCCCCGTCAACTTCCACGAAGGCATCGTCGACCGGAGTCTCAATATTCTCCTGAAACCATGCGGGTGGGTTTTTTAGTACCTCTTTAGACAGTTGCTTGTCCTCTGGCTGAATCGACATGACTTTGTATATAGTGAATGTTTTGTTCACTGGATGCGAGGTCATGGCTCAATTAAACCCATGGAACAATCGAACGGCACTGATAGTGATCTTTTTCTGGCATGATCTGGTGACCCCGTCAGGCGTATTGACCTGGGTGCTTGCGGCGGTCTCCAAAAAAAATGGGCGCTCACCAGGAGCGCCCAAAGGGGGAAGGCTAATGCAAAACAGCGCTTTACGATTTGACGAACTCGGGGTAGGCCTCAACACCACATTCACTCGTATCGACGCCGGCGTACTCGTCTTCTTCGCTGACCCGGATACCCATGGTGAATTTGAGAGCGGCCCAAACGGCCAGACTTGCAGCAAATACCCAGACAAAGATCGTCAATGTACCGATAATCTGACCGGTGAAACTTGCGCCATCATTGGTGACAGGTACCAGCATCAAGCCCAGAATCCCACAGGTACCGTGAACCGAGATGGCACCTACGGGGTCGTCAATTCTCAGGCGGTCAAGGGCAATAATTGAGAAGACAACCAGTATCCCGCCCATCGCGCCCCAAATGGTGGCTTCGAGGGCAGTGGGTGTAGACGGTTCGGCGGTAATGGTAACCAGCCCGGCAAGGGCACCATTTAATAACATGGTCAGGTCCGCCCGGCCAAACAGAATGCGTGCGGTGAGCAGTGCGGCGATCGCACCGCCGGCAGCAGCGGTATTGGTATTAAGGAAAACCATGGCCACAGCATTGGCGCTGGCAATGTCACCCAGCTTCAGGACCGAACCGCCGTTGAACCCGAACCAACCCATCCACAGAATGAATGTGCCGAGTGTCGCCAACGGCAGGTTGGCACCTGGCAGTGCGTTGATGCGGCCGTTGCTGCCGTATTTGCCGGTCCGCGCACCAAGCAAAAGCACACCGGCAAGCGCGGCGGAAGCGCCGGCCATGTGGACGATACCGGAACCCGCAAAGTCGGAGAATCCAAGGTCGCCAAGATTGTACAGTCCGAATACGTCGTCACCGTTCCAGGTCCATGCGCCTTCCAACGGATAGATAAAGCCTGTCATGACGACGGTAAACGGCAGGAATGCCCAGAGCTTCATTCGTTCTGCAACGGCTCCCGATATAATTGACATGGCCGTTGCCACGAATACCACCTGGAAGAAGAAATCAGAGGCGTTTGCGTACACGGAACCGCCGTCAAAACCGGCTTCCCGAGACTCCGCGAGTACAGTACTGGAGAGGACATCCGCGCTGGCGGCCCCGTCCAGTTCTATGCCGGACAGGAAGATACCTCCGCCGTACATGATGGCGTAGCCGCAGACCAGGTACATAATGCATGAGATCCCGAACAGCGAGACATTCTTGGTCAATATCTCGGCTGTATTCTTCGATCGCACCAGTCCTGCTTCCAGCATGGCGAAGCCTGCTGCCATCCACATGACAAGGGCGCCGCACACAAGGAAATAAAATGTATCCAGCGCATACTGTAGTTCCAGTGATTGCTCCACAACTGCCTCCCGGTTTCTTTTGAATACTAGACGGGTGGGCAAATGCAAAGTTGATGCCACATACTGGAGAGTGGAGTCCGGATGGGGCCTGGCGGCATTGGCGCCCTGGCGGCGATTTGCGTCATGCACACTTATGAGGCGGCGGAATATTCAGATGCGCTATTTTGTTGCATTGCTTTGACACGGAGAGGCCGGCGCCATAGCATGTCCTGATTCCTGTCATGTGGATCATGAGATGAGTGTATTGGAGATTGACGACATAGCGCTTGAAGACATCGATGTCAGCCGCCCCGAGTTGTTTCGAGACGACACATGGCGTCCACTGTTTGCGCGCTTGAGAAGAGAGGATCCGGTCCATTATCAGGCGAACAGTGCCAATGGCCCTTTCTGGTCCGTGACCACCCACGATTTGATCAAACAAGTGGATACCCGGCATGATGTGTTTTCCTCGGAAGCTGGTGGTATCTCAATTGTGGACGGACCTTCCGGTGAAAGTGACGGGGCACCGGAATCGAAAATTGAGAATTTCATTGCGATGGACCCGCCGAAACACGACGAACAACGCAGAACCGTCTCACCGTCGGTGGCACCCAGTAACCTGGCCAACCTCGAACCGGTCATTCGCGAACGGGTCATAGACATTCTCGATAATCTGCCGGTGGGGGAGACATTCAATTGGGTCGATAAAGTCTCTATTGAATTGACTGCCCGAATGTTGGCTACCTTGTTTGACTTTCCTTACGAGGAACGTCGAAAACTTGTTCATTGGTCGGACATTACTACTGATATTCCTCAAGTGACCGGGAACGAAGGGACAGATCTCCAGGCTCGGCACGAGGAATTGATGAAGTGCGCGGAAGCTTTCTATCAGCTTTGGCATGAAAGGGCCGCCCAACCGCCCAAGGCGGATTTGATTTCCATGCTTGCCCATGGTGAGTCCACCCAAACCATGCACGAAAATCCGGCCTTGTTCCTGGGTAACATTCTGCTGTTGATTGTTGGCGGGAATGATACCACCCGTAACAGCATCAGTGGCGGCGTTATTGGGCTTAACGAATATCCCGAGGAATTTCAGAAACTACGCGACAATCCTGCATTGATTCCGAATATGGTAGCGGAGATGATCAGGTGGCAAACGCCGGTAATTCATATGCGCCGGACTGCGCTCAGGGACACAGAGCTCGGCGGAAAGAAAATAAGCGAAGGCGACAAAGTCATCATGTGGTATCTGTCGGGTAACCGCGATGAAAATGTATTTCCCGACGCGGACCGGTTAATCATTGACCGTAAAAATGCACGTAGCCACGTGGCCTTTGGCTTTGGTATTCATCGCTGCATGGGAAATCGCCTCGCCGAAATGCAATTGCGAGTCCTTTGGGAAGAAATCATGCAGCGATTTCATTCAATTGAGCTGGTCGGCGATGTAGTGCGTCTTCCCAACAATTTTATCCGGGGAATTGCCGAAGTACCGGTAAAATTACATCCACGTTAATCAGCTTCTCTGTCATCAATCAAGATGGAAAACCAATAATGAAAACGTTTTTTAAGTGGCTGGGGATAACCTTTGGCGTAATCGCGCTGGCGATTGTCCTGTTCTTTGCCGGTATGAGGTTTCACGATGGGCCCATTGAGATTATCAGCGGTGGTCCATTCAAAACCGGTGAGCCGACCCGGACGCCGGAGGACTGGCGTTTCATCGAAGATCGCCAGACCATCGAATTCCAGACAATGGAGCCGCCCACGTCAAGAACCGTTTGGCTTGCGGTCCATGATGGGCGTTTGTTCTTAATCAGCGGCTATATGACCACCACCTACGGCAAACTATGGAAACAGTGGCCTCACTATATTGAAGCAGACGACCGTGTGATATTGCGTATCGATGGCAAGTTATACGAACAACGGCTGGAACGTATTCAGCAGGGAGATGTGCTTGAACCGGTTATGGCCGAGCTCGGACGTAAGTATGGCTTCGAGGGCAGTCCGGAAGCGGTCGAGTCAGGCTATGCATGGTTGTACGAGGTAAAGCCGCGGTAAGCCCTGTGATCCATCAAAGATCATCGAAATCGCCGTGTCTGCCCTTGCCGGATGCGAACCGTGCGGCGCCTTCACGGGTTTCACCGGAATTTATAACGTTCAGCCCAAGTTCCGTTTCGCGCTTTAACGCCTTCTCAAGAGGCAGACTCCACTGTTCGTAGGACGACATCCTGTCGTTGCGCATGCAAAGTTGCGGAAAATCACACAGTTGTCGGGCGAGCAGGATTGCTTCTTCGAGAGCCTTGCCCGGTCTGGTGAGCCGATTCGCCAGTCCCATTCTTTGAGCTTCATCACCACTTACGCCACGACCGGTAAGAATCAGGTCCAGGGCGTGGGAATGCCCAAGCATACGGCTCAACCTTATCGTTCCGCCGTCCACGAGGGGCACACCCCATCTTCGACAATAAACACCGAAAACTGCATTTTCCGCGGCGACTCGCAGATCGCACCAAAGAGACAGCTCCAATCCGCCTGCCACGGCATAGCCTTCGACCGCGGCGATAACAGGTTTACCAAGGAGCATTCTTGTCGGTCCCATGGGGCCGTCACCTTCAGGGGCCAGCCGGTTACCTCTATCCTCGGATACGGCTTTCAGGTCGGCACCGGCGCAGAACGTCTGGTCCGCCCCTGTCAAAACTGCAATTTTTTGAGCCTCGTCGGCTTCAAATTCGCGAAACGCGCTTGCCAATGCCTCGGCCGTCGGACGATCGACGGCATTTCTGGCTGCCGGTCGATTGATCGTAATTATTGAAATGCCATTGTCTCGTTCAACCAGTATATTGTTCATGGTCATACCTTGTATTGGCTTCTTCGGAGATTCTATGTCTGCAGATCACTGATCAGGTCCGCGTGGCGCTGTTGATTTGCGGATGGAATCCAGTGCACGTTTGGACCAGATTTGCGGCGTTTTTGGTGCCGAACCTGCGCGAACGGTAGTACCGAACTGTTGTCGTTTGATCTGCACCGACCCATGATCATTACCAACTTGCACCTGCTTACCTTCCAGCATAATGACTTCAAGCCTGTTGTCCTTACTGGTTACTTCGGCCCAGAAGTCGGCGGTGTCGGGCTGTATCGTGGCGAGAGGCGTTTGTATCTTGAATTGGCCAAACCATGCGCGAGTCACATTCTCCGTCCTCGCGCGCATCCGACCTGAAGCGAACGTCATTCGAGCCGTTGGAAAAAATGAGCCGGGTACAAAATCATACTCGTGGAAAACAAAATGAGACTCGCCCCCGAGGATGATCTGAGTATCGTCAATCATGTGGATGTTAACCTGCGATGTCCCATCGTTTTTTACAATGTCTCCGGGATAAATTCTTGACTGATTGGAAAGTAAATATGTCTTTCCGTTTCTGGTTACGGAAGGCAATCCATGCCAGGTTGTTACGATACCTATATGTTGCGGGTCTGAAGGCGGTTGAGTGGCACAGGCAGTCAGCAGCAATACATGGATGATGAGAACAGCGTGAGTTTTAACGTGTCTGAGAAGGCACGTCATGCAGGTGCTCCATTTCCAGGTATTGTTTGCGTCCATTTTCTCGGTACATACGACGATTTATTCGTGGATAGTCACATACGTCGATCGGGTTCCGCTCGCCGCCCATCAGGTAAACCAGATCCTCGTTTACGCGATAGACCTGTCTCGTCACCAATCGATCGCGTGTGTCGGATAGCGTTGTCATTAAACTGGTGTTGGCGTTTGAACTCCGGAAGTTTTTCAATCTCCGATGCGGTCAGAAGGGGGTAGGGTTTATCCATGGCGTTTGCGTCTTTTTTGAGGTGGTCCTTTATCTCTGGATTTCCTCTCTGGTTGAGGTAGTGATTCAAGTAACTGTTCTGGAGGCTGCTGACATGGAAGGGATCTCTCTAACAATGCTTCTATGGCAGGCAACATAAAAGAATCCGTTTCGCAGGCAAGGCTGATAGACGTACCCATCGCTCCGGCTCTTCCCGTTCGCCCTATTCTGTGTACATAGTCTTCCGGGTCTTCCGGTAAATTGAAATTTACCACGAGGCTGACGTCATTAACGTGGATACCCCTGCCGGCTACATCGGTAGCCACCAATACGCGTATGTCTCCGCTTTTGAATTCCTCAAGTGTCTTGATGCGCTGTCGTTGCGGTACTTCGCCGGTAAGCAGGCCTGTTTTGATTCCGTTTCTATACAAGTGGTCTTCGACTGCCCTGGTATCATCCCGGCGATTAACAAATACGATCACACGATTATGGTTTTCGGTGACGATAAGGTTATACAAAACCTTGTACTTGTCTTCCTCCGATGTAAGGTAGACAAGCTGGTTTACTGAATCCACGGCTATCTTCTCAGGCTCGATGTCCACTCGAATCGGATCGAGTGTCCAGTTTGCCGAAAGTCGCCTGATGTCTTCGCTCAGTGTTGCGCTGAACAGTTGCGTCTGTCGCTTTTCCTTGGCCGGCGTACGACTGATAATTGCTTTTACGTCCGGGATGAATCCCATGCTTAGCATACGGTCGGCCTCATCGATTACCAAAGCTTCTACTTTGGAGAGATCGATGACGTGAGAACGGCAGAAGTCCAGAAGTCTTCCGGGTGTTGCGATGACAATATCCACAGGTTTGGCAAGTTGTTCCTTTTGTCGAACATAGTCGATACCACCGACCACTGACATAACCTCCAGATTCGTGTGCGCCGATAATTCCTTGGCATCATTGGTTATCTGCATAACCAGTTCTCGTGTCGGCGCAATGATGAGTCCGAATGGCGTTCCATTGCCACGAGAGCTTACTTCCGGATTTTCAAGGTGCCAGGTAATCATCGATATGAGGAATGCCGCAGTTTTTCCGGTTCCTGTTTGCGCCTGGGCAATAATATCGCGACCATCCAGTGCGAATGGCAAGACCTCGCGTTGCACAGGTGTACATTTTGTAAAACCGATGTCTTTGATGGCTTTGTTTAACTCATCAGGGAGATCCAGGCCGTCGAACTCATTGACCTCGCCGGGCGTCTCGGGTGTATCCGCGTCTTGCGTTTCCGGTGTAACCGGTACAGGTTTTTTAAAAAACTTCATGGCTATCGCTCAGTCTGATTCTCCACATTCGTTGTGGAGACGTGGGTATAAATCGAAAATTTTTCAGTTTCATGAATATACGGGACATGACACTAACCATCCAGCAAATGTCGCACCGATGCGAGTTCGATGCAAAGGACCAGCACTTGCAGGGCTTGTTGCAACTCCTGCAGCGAGGGGAATGTAGGTGCAATGCGTATATTTGTGTCATTGGGGTCAACGCCGTATGGAAAGGTTGCACCGGCAGGCGTCAGTTTGACGCCAACGTCGTTGGCAAGTTGAACAACACGGCTTGCCAGGCCGGGCAGGGTGTCAAGGGAGACGAAATATCCGCCTCTCGGTTGTGTCCATTCGGCAATTCCTTTGTCACCGAGCCCGTCGTGCAGCATATCATCCACAAGATCGAATTTAGGTTTGATGATGGATTTGTGTTTATCCATGTGTGCGCGCACATGGTCCATGTCTTTCAGGAAGCGCACATGTCGCAATTGATTCACCTTATCGAAACCGATGGTCAATGTGGACAGGTAATGTTCAAATTCGGCCAGATTTGACGGAGAAGTTCCAAGAAACGCAATGCCCGCGCCTGCAAAGGTAACTTTGGATGTGGATCCGAAGGTGACAACATTGTTTGTTGTTCCTTTGTGACGGCATTCGTCCATCAGGCTTAACAACGTGTCCGGCGTATCCGCCAGGTGATGAACGGCATAGGCATTGTCCCACATAATGCGGAAATTTTGCCCGGCTAAATTCGGTACGGCAGCCATTCGTTTAACGACATCGTCGGTAAAGGTAATACCCGTTGGATTTGAATACTGTGGTACACACCAGATTCCCTTGATTAAGGGGTCATCTCGCAACAAACCTTCGACGGAGTCCATATCCGGCCCGGATTCTGACATAGGCACGGCGATCATTTCTATGTTGAACTGCTCGCAGATTGTAAAGTGCCGATCATACCCGGGGACAGGGCACAGGAATTTGATATTGTCGTCGGCCGCTTCAGATTCAGCTGCCCAGGAGTCAGGGCGATGTGTAAACATATGGTCAATGTAATGGAACATCAGTGTCAGACTACTGTTTCCCCCCGCCATCGTCTCGTCAGGAGCTGTACCGAGTATTTCGGCCCCCAGAGCGCGCGCTTCCGGAATTCCGAGAATGCCACCGTAATTTCGTACATCCATACCGTTTTGAAGTAAATAAAAACCCTTGAGGGCACCGTCAAGCCCGTTTGACAGATCAAGCTGCTCCGGTGATGGTTTCCCGCGGGTGAGATCCAGAGACAATCCTGCCTTCCGGATCTTCTCATAGTTAGTATCCAGTTTGGCCTCTACTTCACGTAATTCGGAAGAGGATGTGCTCGGGTAATGCATGATCTTGTCCTGTCACCAGTTTATGCGGTAAGGCCGCGCAATTCGTCGGCGCCTACCATAAGGTTCAAATTCTGCACGGCGGCTCCGGATGCGCCCTTGCCGAGGTTATCCAGTCGCGACACGAGCAAAATTCGTTGGTCCGTGCCAAAAATGAAAATGTCGATTCGATTTGTCCCGTTATTTGTCTGTGGTTCGAGAAACCCTTCATCGAGTTCGTCCTCGCTGTTGGGTGGATGTACTACGACACAGGTCTCCCCGGCATAGCAGGCGTCAAGCGTGCTATGGATCTGCTGCAGGCTGACACCGTCTGCAAGAAACTCCTTGAACAGGGGAACATTGACCAGCATGCCCTGGGCGAAATGACCTACTGACGGCAGAAATACCGGTTCCTTTTTGAGCCCGGCGTAGAATGTCATTTCTGGAATGTGTTTGTGCTGCAGATGCAAACTGTAGGGTCGACAATGCCACAGATCATTCGGATGGGATTGCGCCCGTGCCTCGTAACGCTCGATAAGCTTTCGGCCGCCGCCTGAATAACCTGACAGGGCGCTAATGGCGATAGGCGCATCTCTTCTTAACAGTCCCTCACGGGTAAGGGG
>JBBDSF010000121.1:19618-34325 GCA_040905125.1 Pseudomonadales bacterium
TCCGGAATTTCCAGTATTTCCAGGTCAGATCGATCTCTCAAGCGTTCATGGATTTCCAGGCCGGTTGTACCGGCCTGGCCATCTATAAAAATCCTGTGTGTTGGCTGTGCCATCTTGCTCTTACACCCTCTCGGGTTTGAAAAATCCGGTTATTTTACCACGTAATGCCCACATACCGGTCATCGAAGCAAATGGAAGCCAATTGATCCCTGAATGCGAATATTGAATCAAATGGCGGTGTGAACTCGGCATTGGCGATCTCCGCGAAAGGCACCGATGAGTAAAAGCGGTCACGCATAAAGTGAATGAATTTAAGGGTCCTGAACGCGTCGAACCACTCATGAAGGAAATTATCGAATGTCCTCTGCGAAGCAAAATTTTGTCTGCGCGTGCGAGCCAGCTGCAGAATGCCCGTTTCTTCACACCAATCGCGCAATTGAGGGTATTTTTCCAGGTACCTGTCGGTATCATCCATTGCCCACAATGTATTTAACATCAGGTTGCAGTTGGCCAGCAGGCGAAATATTTCGGGATGATAGAAACGATACTCCGTCATGGGATTATCAAGCGCTTCGATCTTCGCCAGATTGGCGCCGGTGCCGAAAGGTGCGCGTGCTGATCGGCGAGCCGTGATGTCTATGATCGGCGCGGCTAATTGGCGAATATTTCCGGTCTTGGCGAGTTTGTTGAGGAGATAGAAATCTTCCCCTGCCTGACGTTTTGGAAACCCGCGAACCATGGCATAGTGTTCCTTGCCGATTGCCATGGTACTGCCCACAGTGCCGAAAGCGTAAGGAGACTTCGCCCATTTGAGTCCGGCAACATAATAAAACATGGATATCTCGTACAAAGTGGCCGACAACTCGAGTCCTGGTTCCGGTTCATGTCGGAACGGGTACAGCGTGGCCGCGGTACTGCGGTGGGTATCGGCAGCGCCAAAATAATCCCGGGGCAGACGCACATCGGCGTCGGTGGAATAAATGACAGGCGTCCTGATTGTGCCGTCAACTATTAGCTTGAGAGCAATATCAGCACCAATTTTGCGCGCCAGGCCGACGCCATCACCGTGAGGCAATTCCCGTCCTTTCGTACATCGGTCAACCAGAAAGATATCCGGGTTCATGGAATCGGTCGGATGCAGCCCCAGATTTTCCTGCTCCAGGGTGGCGGGCCACAATGACTGGATGTGGCGCAAAAGGGCGATGGTGTCATGGTCATGTTCTCTGGGCGAGTTGACTACCAATATGACAAGCAGGTCGTCGGAAATAAATTGCCACACTCTTTCCAGGTCAAGCGGGCGTTCCTGGCAAGCGGGGATTACCAGCACATAGTCATAAGTTCGGCATACCATGCCGCGCGTGGCAATCGCTTCCGGTTCGGCATAACCATCAAGATACTTTTCGACGGCTTCTGCCATCAGTGCAACCGTGGTTTGATATCCAGGGAGTCCATAATCCGGTCCTCAATGGTCAACCACTCATGGAAACGCTGTTGCACGGTGGGCTTGGGAAAATAGACGGCAGCCAGGTTCGTAAACAATTCATAGTGATTACTCTCGGATTTGGACAGACTCGTATAGAAGGCTTTCAGGTCAGGCTCTTGCAGTGCTCCGGCAATAAGGTTAAAGCGTTCGGCCCCCCTTGCCTCGATCACCGCGGCACATAGCAGACGGTCCAGAAAATATTTCTCCGCCCCCTTGCGAAAGTGGTTGCGCAGCTGATTGACATAGGCATCTTTTTCATCAGGCGCGAGAACCATATCGCGCCGGTTGATCAAACGGACCACTTGTCGGAAGTGATTCAACTCTTCCAGGGCGAGATCGATCATTGCCTCAACCAGTTTTTTCTTGTCCGGATAATGTGCTACCAAAGACATGGCCATAGTCGAGGCTTTTCGCTCATTGGCGGCATGGTCGAGAAGGAAGGTATCGAAATCGGCCAGTACGGCTGTTAGCCACTTTTCAGATGACGGCCTTTTTAAAGGGCTGTCGCTCAACATAGTTCCAGTCAAAGGACTTCCTGAAAGAATGCCGATATCTCGGTCACTTCTTCAAGGCAGACTTCATGCCCCATAGGGTAATCAATCCACCTGATTTCATAGTCAGGTCGCTCCAGGTTATCGCGAGCAAGTTCCATTTCAATGTGTTCAAGTAGCTTACTCATGGGCGAATCATATCCAATTTGACGCCACCTGCCACCCGTATTGCCCCCTGTATGCCGATTATGACTAAATAGATTGTCATTAATGGGTTGGGAGAGCATAGAAGTGGGACCACTTACAGGAATCAAGGTAATTGAACTTGCCGGCATCGGCCCCGGCCCTTTTTGCGGCATGATGCTGGCCGACATGGGAGCGGAGGTGATTCGGATCGATCGTCCGGGCGGGGACAAACGGGCGCAGGATGTGCTGACGAGAGGACGGAAATCTATAGCAGTTGATCTCAAGAGTCCTGCGGGCAAGGAAGTGGTGCTGAAACTCTGTGAAAGCGCAGACGGTTTGTTTGAGGGATTCAGGCCGGGGGTTACCGAGCGTCTGGGACTTGGTCCGGATGACTGCATGGCAAGAAATCCGGCTCTGGTTTATGGACGCATGACCGGTTGGGGCCAGGACGGGCCGCTCGCTCACGCAGCAGGACATGACATCAACTATATTGCGCTGGCCGGGGCCTTACATGCCATCGGACCGGCGGGAGGCAAGCCGGTTCCCCCGTTGAACCTCGTTGGTGATTTTGGCGGCGGGGGCATGATGCTGGCTTTTGGTCTCGTTTGCGGGTTACTCGAAGCATCTCGATCCGGCCAGGGGCAGGTGGTCGACGCGGCCATGGTCGACGGCGCGGCAACCCTGATGGCGATGTTTTTTACCATGCGGTCTGCGGGGGCTTTCAGCAATGAGCGGGGGAAGAACCTGTTGGATGGTGGCGCACACTTCTACGACACATACGAGACGAGCGATGGCAGGTATATTTCAATTGGTTCCATAGAACCGCAGTTTTATGACCTTTTGATCGAAAAAGCAGGCCTGGACAAGGAACAGTTCTCAGCACAAATGGATCGGTCTCGTTGGCCCGAATACAAAGAAGACCTGATAAGGGTCTTCAAGTCAAAGACAAGAGACGAATGGTGCACAATACTGGAAGGCACGGATGTCTGTTTTGCTCCGGTCCTGTCGTTAGATGAAGTTGCCGAACACCCCCACAACAGGGCCCGCGGGACTTTCCCGGAAGCCAACGGCCTGTTGCAACCCGCGCCGGCGCCCCGTTTCAGCCGCTCGGAAACTGCATTGCCACGCGGTTCGAGGATCCCCGGAGAGGACACCCGCCAGGTGCTTGCCGAGGCGGGACTATCAGATGCGGAGATTGACGCGCTAGTGAGCGAAGGCGCTGTGTCGAGCGTAAGTTCCGGGGAGAATTGCTAAACAGATATCTAAAGTCTGGCCGTCGGAAAATGCAGTTTTTTCAAGGAGAACACCCGGTTCCTCTCTACAACAGGGCCTGATTTGCGGTAAAATTGCGCCATATCTAAATCGGCTTGGAACTGACGACTCCAGTGAAGTAGCGAGGCGGCAGTCAAGGTGAATGTTGTATAAAGTGAGATGTAACGCAAGATTCGGAATTGTCGGTGAAGGAGAGGCAGAAGTATAAGCATTGCCTTATCGACTTTTCTCGAGCATTAGCCCCATTAACCAGTTAGACAGCAGGTGTTTCAAATGAGCGTAGAACTACTAGATACCACGCGATTTCACGGATACAGAGTCAGGCGTCAGATTGGCGGCAAAACCTATCAGGAATACTTCTCCTTGAAGAAGGACGGCAAGCGGTTACGCGGTCCTGACAGGGCGAAGGTGAAAAGAGCCGCTGAAAAACGCGATGAAGTCCTGGCCAGGATGCAGGAAAAGGCCAAGGCAGAAGCAGCAAAGACGGCCATTTTCGACAAGGATGGTAAGGTGCGCGGCATTTTGTTCCGGATGAAGACTGAAAAGAGCGGAACACAAACGCCAGTGTTTCAAATTGGCATTATGTCCGCCAAGGTCGGCAAGATCGTCAATACGACCGTTTCCATCAATCTGCATGGGTTGCAGGGGGCCTGGAAACACGCCGTCGAGTTTTATTGCGAACATAAAAATATTTCGAAACGCTCCAAAACGTATTCGCAGTTGTTGCGGGCGCAGCCTACCAGGAAGCAGCTGGAGAACATGAAACGTCGACGCAAGGCCAGCGCGAAGAAATCCACGGCGAAGAGCAAGGCCAGGAAAAAGGCCAAAAAGGCCAAATCCAAAAGCAAGGCCAAACGAAAGGCTGCGCGCCGTTAGTACTCCTTGAAGGAGTAGTGGTTCAACAAGACAAGGTGCCGGATTTCGCGACTCCGGCAGGAGTGCTATTGTCTTGCGGTCAACCGTAATCGTCGGGAGAGATTGTGTCGGGAAGCGTGTTAATAACCGGTGCCTCATCGGGCTTTGGTCAGGCCTGCGCGCGGAAGTTCGCGGCCAATAACAGAAATGTCATCATTGCGGCAAGGCGTCAGGAACGTATTGCGCGACTTCAGGAAGAGCTGTCTGAGCAAACCGGCGTTTATGCGGTGACATTGGATGTGCGGGATCGTGAAGCGGTTTTTGAACTGGCCACTAATTTGCCGGACGAGTTCTCCGACGTCGAAATCCTGATCAATAATGCCGGCCTGGCGCTTGGGCTCGAGGGGGCTGATGCGGCCGACATGGATGACTGGGAGACCATGGTCGATACCAACGTCAAAGGGGTGATGTATTGTACCCGGGCGTTTTTACCGGCGATGGTGGCGAGAGGATCGGGTCATGTCGTCAATGTAGGCTCTGTGGCCGGCACCTGGCCCTATCCGGGTGGCAATGTCTATGGTGGTACCAAGGCGTTTGTACAGCAATTTTCCCGAAATCTCAGAAGTGATTTGCTCGGCAAAAATATCCGTGTGTCTGACGTGGAACCTGGCATGTGTCAGACCGAGTTTTCAACGGTGCGGTTTTGCGGGGACGAAGAAAAGGCCAAACGGGTGTATGCAGGTATGCAACCGCTTACTTCAGAAGACGTGGCGGAGATTATCTATTGGGTCACCGCCTTGCCGGCGCATATCAACATCAATCAGCTCGAGGTTATGCCTACGGCCCAGGCATGGGCGCCGTTTGCAGTACATCGGGAGGAATAACACCGGACGGTCTCAAATCGGTCTGATTCAGGGTGGGTGTCGCCGGTCAATCGGCGTATAATTGGCGTTACAGCCATTCCAGGTAGTTGATACCTATGATTATTGTTCACGGTACATTTCCAGTTAAAAGAGAAATGCGAGAAGAAGCGCTTGAATTGATGCGGCAGATGTCCATTGCCAGCCGCGGAGAGGTGGGCTGTATCAGCTATGAGTTCTACATCGGTCTATCGGATCCGGATACGATCTTGTTATTCCAGGAATGGGAATCAGTCGATGCGTTGCAGGATCACTTTGAGACAGAACACATGGAAGAGTTTCTCAAGGAGCTCCCTGACGTCCTGAATGGCGAAGTGACGACCCGCCGTTATGAAGTTCGCGCAAGCAATGACCTGCTTGAGGACCAGCCAGTAGAAAATGAGCGCTGGGAAAAGATTGTTCATTAGCGCCCGTCTTATAGTGGACCGGGTGCAATTCCGCAGCAATCATCAGGGAACAAGTCATTCCCGCGAAAGCGGGAATCTGGTATGTCGTTGAAATATCAGACTCCCGCTTTCGCGGGAGTGACTTGATCAGAGGTTCCCTGGCATATTATGAGGGAATGATTTCAAGGACCTGCTCTGGGGGCCTGCCAAGTGCCGCCTGACCGTTACTAACGACGATGGGTCTTTCGATCAAAATGGGTGTTTTGACCATTGCTTCAATCAGCTCGTCATCTGTAATATTTTTGTCGGCCAGATTCATTTCCTTATACGCTTTTTCCGACTTACGCAGAAGCTGTCTGGGGGGAATGCCCAGCATAGCGATTATATCGGCCAGGGTTGATTTGTCGGGCGGGTCCTGCAGATACAAAATGATGTGAGGATCTATATTTCTTTCTTCAAGCAGCTCCAGCGTCTGTCGTGACTTCGAGCAGCGGGGATTGTGATAGATTGTAACGTCGCTCATGTCTTTGCCTGTTTCCCGGTTGCGGTCCAAAGGATATTTTAGCTGGAAATGACATGACATAAAATTGACTGAATGCCGGTCAAACCATAGTGCCTAATCAGGTTGAGACAAGATGATCAGATGTATTGTTTTAATAGCTATCGCGGGATTGTTGGCCGGTTGCGAAGGCCCGGATTCCAGCGACACCGCGGGAGCGGGTCATCGTCTGGAAGAATTCCAGGGGAAATGGTTGTTTATCAATTATTGGGCCACATGGTGTGCACCGTGCGTTCACGAAATTCCGGAACTCAACAAACTATCGGAAGAACATGCGGATGAACTGGCGGTCTATGGGGTCAACTTCGACGGACCCACTGGAGAGGAGCGGCATCGGCAAATCGAGAAAATGAATATCGAATTTCCCGTATTCAGGGAAGACCCTTATGAGCGGTTCGGGTATGAGCGCCCGCAGGTGTTGCCCAGCACGTTCGTATTCTCGCCGGAGGGTGAGCACGTGGAAACGCTCATCGGGGCGCAGACGGAAGAGAGTCTGTTGGCGGTTATGGACGAACACGAGTAACCGTTCATTTAATCACTTCTGTGGTCGGGAGACTCGGGCACACCCGTCCTGGCTGCTCGCGGCCCGCCTGCCTTCCCTCGCTCCTCCGCAAGCCCGCCAGGGCGGTCTTGCTCCGCCGCTCGGCGCTTCGCTTTTATGCCAGGCCAGGGTGTACCCGAGTCTCTTTGGCTCAGTGTTGTAGACATTTTCGTGGTCGGGAGACTCGGTGTTACGGGGCTGCGTTGCTGATTTCTTTGGTGATTTGCAGGTGCAGGTAGTCGGCCAGGCCGTCAACGGGTACGTCGGTGGTTTCGCCTGTGCGGCGTTGGGTGTACTCGACCACGCCGTTTGCCAGGCCGCGGTCGCCAACAACGATACGATGGGGAATACCGATCAATTCCGCATCGGCAAACTTGGAGCCTGGTCTGTGACCTTCCCGGTCATCCATAAGAACTTCTATGCCAAGTCGTTCCAGTTCGTCGTGGAGTTGTTCGGCTGTGGCCGCAACAGCTTCAGATTTGTGCGCGTTAATGGGGATAATAATGACTTGAAATGGCGCCACGATGGTGGGCCAGGTGATGCCCTTGTCGTCATGATACTGTTCTATGATTGCGGCCACGAGTCTTGTTACACCCATGCCGTAGCAGCCCATGCTCATGACAATAGAATTGCCGCTGTCATCGAGTACTGTGGCATTCATTACGCGGGAGTAATGCTCACCCAACTGAAAAATGTGGCCGACTTCGATGCCTCGTTTGAATTGGAGAACGCCCTTGCCGTCGGGGCTGGGGTCGCCCTGCACGACATTACGCAAATCCACGACAGCCATCGGCTCTGCATCTCTTTGCCAATTCACATTTCCTAGATGGTAATCATCCTCGTTAGCGCCACAAACGAAATTGGCCAACGCAGCTGCGCTGCGATCAGCGATGATCGGAATATCCAGGTTTACAGGGCCGAGAGAACCTGGATCGCATCCGGTTGCGGCTTTGATCTCTTCGTCCGAAGCGAGCGTTAACGGCGAATGAATGCCGGGTAGCTTTTCAGCTTTAACCTCGTTCAGCTGATGATCTCCTCGCAATACCAGGGCGACGAGTTGGTCATCTTCGCCCTTGACGATCAGTGTTTTCAGCGTCGTTTGGATGTCGACTCCCAGAAAGCGGGTCAACTGATCCATGGTACGGACGTTCGGTGTCGCCACTTTTTCGAGTGGCTTTGGCGACGCTGTGTCGGGAGGCGGGGCAACGGCTTCCGCCATCTCGAGATTGGCGGCGTAATCTCCCTCGCTACTAAACGCAATCTGGTCTTCCCCCGACTCCGCCAGCACGTGGAATTCCATGGAAGCAGTGCCGCCAATACTGCCGGTATCAGCGAGCACCGAGCGGAAATCGAGATTCATACGTGTCAGGATCCGATTATAGGTCTCATGCATTAGCTGGTAAGTTTCCTCAAGACTGGCCTGATCGATATGGAATGAATAGGCGTCTTTCATGAGGAATTCCCGGGCCCGGAGCAATCCGAAGCGAGGACGCGTTTCGTCTCGAAACTTCGTCTGGATCTGGTAATAGTTGACCGGTAGCTGCCGGTGGCTTCTGAGTTCGCTACGGGCGAGGTCCGTTATCACTTCTTCGTGCGTGGGCCCAAAGCAGAATCCGCGCTCGTGGCGATCAGTAAATTTGAGCAGTTGACCTTCATCGTATTTCTCCCATCGCCCGGACTCTTGCCAGAGCTCCGCCGGCTGAATGAGAGGCATCATAATTTCCTGACCGCCAGAACGATTCATCTCCTCCCGGATAATGTTCTCGACTTTTTGTAGTACCCGAAGTCCGATGGGCAGCCAATTGTAAATTCCGGATGCCACCTTGCGAATAAATCCACCACGTAACATCAATCGATGGCTTGCGATTTCAGCGTCCGCCGGCGTCTCTTTAAGTGTGGATATCGTGTATTGTGAGGTACGCATCAGATATTAAGGGTCCAGTCTCCTTTCAGGAAATATCATAACACCAAGCCGGGAGTTTGGGGAGCTCGGGACCTAACACAGTCACCATGGTGCAAAAAAAGGGCCGCTCTATGGCGGCCCCTTTCATGCCCTGATATTGTCGAATCAGACCATCTCCTTGAGGCCCTTTAGCGGTACAACCTTCACCTTGGTGCTGGCTGGCTTGGCCGCGATGTCCATGGTCTCCCCTGGGCGGAAGGGGTTTGGAACATTCTTGCGCGCCTTTCTGGCAGGTTTCTTGACAGTCTTGACCTTAAGCAGGCCAGGCAGAGTGAACTCACCCACGGCGTTCTTCTTCAAGTGTCTTTCCATTATGTCGGAAAGCTCGCCCAGGACAGCATCAACCTGCTTTTTCGTGAGGTCGGTGTTGTCTGCGATTTCGCCAAGAATTTCACTCTTCGTGTATTTCTGTTTCACGGCAGGTAATTTCTTTTGAGTGGGCTTCTTTGCGGCGGCCTTCTTTTTCGCTTTCGCCTTTTTTGCAACCATTCGGCTAATCCTTACATTTGCTGTTGAGTGAGTGGAGTTAAAGTTAAAACACGTGCCGGTTTGCCTGTAATTATTATGGCCGGACGACGTCTTTGGAGCGTCTTTATATATTATTGGGTATTTACTCGCAAGCCGGGATACGAAGAAAATACTTGAAAATTGCGGAACGGCACCAATGTTAAGGCCATTAAAGGTGGTTGAAGAGTGAAGTCCCGAACTTCGGTGTCGCCATTTAGCCGGATTGAGGTATAATGCGCGGCCGCCACCACCGTCGCGTCCGTCTTGAATTAAAGGGATATAAATGCCATGCCGATATACGAGTATCAGTGTGAATCATGTGGACATAAACTTGAAAAGATCCAGAAAATCAGCGATGACCGCTTGAAAGATTGCCCTGCCTGTGACGAGCCGCAATTGACCAAGCTGATGTCCCTGGCGGCGTTTCGTCTCAAGGGCAGCGGATGGTATGAGACCGACTTCAAATCGGGCTCGCGGCGAAATGTCGCTGAGGCTGAGAATAGCAGCACACCGGCCAACTCCGGAAATGGCGCCAGTACAGAGAATTCGGGTGACACCAGGAGTGACAAGGGTACCAGCGACAGCAAGAGCGATAGCAAGAGCGACAGCAAGAGCGATAGTAAGAGCGATAGTAAGGGCAATAATAAAGGCGAGTCGAACAGCAAGTCAGTACCGGCTGCTGCGGGTTGATCTGTAACGACTGCTAACCTCGGCCGTACTATGACCACCGCGATGGGGAGCGACGCTCCTCCCTTGGGAAACTTAAAGGGGTAATAACATGCGCAGCCACTATTGTGGCCAGCTAAGGGATTCTCATATCGGAGAAGAGGTATCCCTTTGCGGTTGGGTCCACAGGCGAAGAGATCATGGGGGCGTCATCTTTCTCGATGTGCGAGACCATGAAGGCATTGTTCAGGTCGTATTCGACCCGGACACCAAAGACAGCTTTGCGCTTGCCGATGAAGTGCGAAACGAATATGTGCTTCATATAACGGGAAAGGTACGTGCCAGGGACGGGGCTATGGTGAATCCCCGGATGTCGACGGGAACCATCGAAGTTTTGGGGCTGACTCTCACTATATTGAACAGGGCCGAGACGCCGCCATTTCAGCTGGATGAGCACTCCGAAGCGGGCGAGGATGTTCGCCTGCGATATCGCTATATGGATCTTCGCCGCCCCGAAATGCAGGCGAGACTCCGAACGCGGTCGGCGGCGACCCACTTTGTTCGCCGGTTTCTGCAAGATCGTGGCTTCGTCGACATTGAAACACCAATTTTGACTAAAGCCACACCGGAAGGTGCGCGCGATTATCTGGTTCCGAGCAGGAACCAGCCGGGCCATTTTTACGCTTTGCCTCAGTCCCCTCAACTGTTCAAACAATTACTGATGGTTTCCGGTTTCGATCGTTACTATCAAATTGCCAGATGTTTTCGTGACGAGGATCTGCGGGCTGACCGTCAGCCCGAATTTACCCAGATCGACATTGAAACGTCGTTCATGGATGAGCGCGAAATTATGGCAATTGTTGAGGAAATGCTGGTCGAGTTGTTCAAAGAGACGATCAGTGTCGACCTTGGGATCTTCCCCGTTATCGAGTATCGGGAAGCGATGGATAAGTACGGCAGTGACAGGCCGGATCTGCGAGTCGATCTTGAGTTGGTTGAAGTCAGTGACTTGCTGAAAGACGTCGAATTTAAAGTATTTAGCGGGCCCGCCAATGATCCTGACTCCCGGGTGGCAGCTCTCCGCTTACCCAACGGAGACCGTCTCAGTCGCAAAGCTATCGATGACTATACAAAATTTGTCGGTGTCTATGGAGCGCGGGGGTTAGCGTATATTCGCGTCAACGACAGGGATGCCGGTATGGAGGGGTTGCAATCCCCGATTCTGAAGTTTTTACCGCCGGAAGTTGTCTCCGACATACTTGACAGAGTCGGTGCGCAGAATAACGACGTTATCTTTTTTGGTGCTGACAAGTCACAAGTAGTCAATGATGCCCTGGGCGCGCTACGCGTCAAACTGGCTGAGGATCTTGATCTGTACACTTGCCAGTGGGCACCGTGCTGGGTGGTGGACTTCCCCCTGTTCGAACCCGATGGTCATGGAGGCTGGGATGCCATGCATCATCCTTTTACCAGTCCGGTGGGTGATATTGAGTCGATGCGGGCGGATCCGGGTTCAACCTTGTCACGCGCCTACGATGTGGTGATCAACGGCAATGAGATTGGTGGCGGATCTATCCGTGTGCATGAGCTGGAAATGCAAAAAGCCATCTTCAACGTATTAAACCTGTCCGATAGCGAGGTCAACGTGAAGTTCGGGTTTTTGCTGGATGCGCTGCGCTATGGTGCGCCTCCCCATGGGGGGCTCGCGATCGGTTTTGATCGGTTGATCACATTGTTGACGGGTGCGCACGCCATTCGGGACGTGATCGCCTTTCCCAAGACGCAGACCGGCTCCTGCCTGTTGACGTCGGCACCGAGTGAGATTGACGATAAACAGTTGAGAGAATTGTACTTGTCCGTGACGAAGCCCTCGCACTAGGATCGGAGATAAACTATGGCGGGACACAGCAAGTGGCATAATATTCGGCACAAAAAAGCGGCCGAAGACGCCAGGCGCGGCAAGATCTTCACAAAGATTATCCGGGAGTTAGTGGTTGCGGCACGAGACGGGGGTGGCGTGATCGAGGATAACCCGACTTTGCGCGCCGTGGTCGATAAAGCCAAGGCTGCGGAAATGCCGAAAGACACCATGGAGCGGGCCATCGCTCGCGGTGCAGGTGGCCAGGAAGGTGGCAACTATGAGTCATTGACCTATGAAGGTTATGGTCCGGGAGGCGTCGCCGTCTATGTCGAAACCACGACGGACAATAAAAACCGAACAGTGGGCGATATACGCCACGCATTCAGCAAGGCGGGCGGTAATCTTGGCACCGACGGGTCAGTTGCCTTTCTCTTCGATCGCAAAGGGCGTATCAGTTTCGATCCCGGTGCCGATGAAGAAAAAATTGTTGAAGTCGCCATAGAGGCCGGTGCCGACGACGTGGACAAGGACGAGGAGGGCGCTGTCGAGGTGTACAGCTCGCCCCGGAACTTTCAGGCGGTCAAGGATGCGCTCGTTCAGGAGGGCCTGGAGCCAGTCTCCGCGGAGGTCGCCATGATCCCTCAGAGCTACAGTGATCTCGATGTGGAGACGGGTGAGAAGGTATTGCGGCTTCTCGACGCGCTGGAGGACCTGGATGACGTGCAAAATGTTTATACCAACGCCAACTTTCCGGACGAACTGCTGCAGGAAGCCTCGTAATCCGCTTATCCGAAATTCGGCCGCTGTGTGATAACATCATCGCTGGGCAGTCTGGAAACGTGGCATGGCATTGATCCTGGGCATCGATCCTGGTTCCAGAGTAACCGGCTATGGTGTGATACATAGCATCGGGGCTCGCCAGGAATACATAACAAGTGGCTGCATTCGCACTACTGATAAAACACCTCTCCCCGCCAAACTTGAAGAGATCTATGCCGGTATTACCGAGATAATCGATGAATTTCTGCCTGTTGAAATTGCCGTCGAGAAAATCTTTATGGCCAGGAGTGCCGAGTCCGCGTTGAAATTGGGACATGCGCGAGGGGTTGCTATTGTGGCGGCGGTGAACCGGGGCTTGCCAGTTCACGAATATGAAGCGAAGAAGGTCAAGCAGGCTGTCGTGGGAACGGGCGCGGCGAGCAAGGGACAGGTTCAGCATATGGTGATGACACTGCTCAGGCTGTCTGGCCGTCCCCAGGAAGATGCGGCCGATGCCCTTGCCACGGCTCTGTGTCATATCAATACACAGGCCAGCCTGGCGAAAATGGCAGGGGCTGACACTTTTAGTCGGGGCCGATTGCGCAACATTGAATAAGAGCGAATCATGATTGGCAGAATACGCGGTTGCCTGATCGAAAAGTCCATGACACATGCCCTGGTGGATGCCGGCGGCGTTGGCTATGAGATCGCCATTCCGTTTACAACCTTCTATCGTTTACCTGACGAGGGTGAGGAAATCGTGCTCCATACGCACTTCGTGGTTCGAGAGGATGCGCAGTTGTTGTACGGATTTTCTACTACAGCGGAACGGGACATGTTCAGAACGTTAATCAAGGTCAACAGCGTAGGTCCCAGGCTCGCCATAAACATCCTGTCAAGGGTGGAATCCGATGCGCTCGCGCAATGCATTCGCGAAAAGGATGAAGAAACGTTGACAGGGTTGCCAGGCGTTGGACGCAAGACGGCTGTGCGGTTGATAAACGAAATGCGGGATCGGTTACCTGAATGGGAGCCGAGGGAAGGCGTACACTCGGAGGGTAATCGACCCCGGGACGTCCTGGCGGATGCCGAAGCGGGTCTGGTCGGTCTTGGCTACAAGCCCCAGCAAGCATCAAGGGCATTGGCATCCATCGAGGCACCGGGCGAGAATGTTGAAACCCTGATTAAACAAGCTTTAAAGGCGTTGAGCTAATATGGTGAGGTGTAATGATTGAATCCGACCGTTTGGTGACACCCGAATCAACGCCGGCTGAAATTTCCCAGGACTGGGCGATTCGCCCGAAAACATTCGACGAGTATCTGGGACAACCCCAGGTCAGCGAGCAAATGCGTATCTTTATAGACGCTGCCAGGGCACGGGGTGAGGCACTCGATCATACGCTCATATTCGGCCCGCCCGGTCTCGGCAAAACAACGCTGGCCAATATCATTGGCCATGAGATGGGCGTACAAGTCAGAGCAACTTCAGGGCCTGTACTGGAAAAGAAGGGAGATCTTGTAGCCGCGCTGACCAATCTGGAAGAACGCGACGTTCTGTTCATCGATGAAATTCATCGTCTTTCCCCGGCTGTCGAAGAAGTGCTATATCCGGCCATGGAAGATTATCAGGTGGACATTACAATTGGGGAAGGACCTGCGGCCCGATCAATAAAGCTTGACCTTCCCCCTTTTACTCTCGTTGGTGCGACCACCAGAACCGGCTTGTTGACTTCGCCTTTACGGGATCGTTTCGGTATTGTTCAGCGACTTGAGTTTTATGGTGTAGAAGATCTGTCTCGAATAGTCTTGCGTTCGGCAAAATTATTACAGGTGTACACGGATGAAAGCGGCGCTATGGAAATTGCCGTCCGATCAAGGGGTACGCCCCGAATCGCGAATCGACTTTTACGAAGAGTGCGTGATTATGCAGAGGTCAAAGGTGATGGCAGGATTAGCCGTGACATGGCAGATCGCGCACTCGACATGTTGAATGTCGATGCCACGGGATTCGACCATATGGACCGCCGTTTGTTGATGGCGATGATCGAGAAGTTTGACGGCGGCCCTGTAGGTGTTGACAGCCTTGCTGCAGCGGTTGGCGAAGAACGGGATACCATCGAGGATGTTTATGAACCATTCCTGATTCAGCAGGGATATATCATGCGTACCCCACGTGGACGCGTCGCCACTCGCAATGCCTACCTGCACTTCGGTATTCATATACCCAAAGAAGCCGACCTGTTTCAGGGCGAAGACCC
>JBBDSF010000122.1:0-1033 GCA_040905125.1 Pseudomonadales bacterium
CGATGAGGACGCCGGTGCGTTCCATATCCGACAGGATCCCCAGCAGGGGGATTTCTGTTTGTTCATAAAGATGCTTTAGAGCGGGCTGGGATGTCAGCCTGGGCCAGAGCTTCTGGTGCAGTCGCAGGGTGATATCGGCATCTTCCGCGGCGTATCTGGCCGCGGGTTCAATCTCTACCTTGTTGAAGCTTACCTGTTTTGTGCCTTTGCCGGCGACATCTTCGTAATGGATGGTTTTATGGTCCAGGTATTTCAACGCAAGCGAGTCCATGTCGTGTCGACTGGCGGTGCTGTCCAGTACATATGACTCAAGCATGGAGTCATGCGCAATGCCGTCCAGTTCAATGGCGTAATTGGCGAGTACGTTTTTATCGTATTTGAGATTATGGCCAACTTTCAAAGCGGTACCTGAACTCAGCAGAGGTTTGAAAAGACCTAGTACCTCGTCGCGCGGTAGTTGTTCGGGGGCCCCGGGGTAATCGTGTCCTACGGGAATATAGGCGGCCTTGCCAGGTTCGGTTGCGAACGACAGCCCGACAATTTCCGCGTCCATATATTTAAGGCTGGTGGTTTCGGTGTCGAAGGCGAACAGGCCGGCTGCCTCGAGTTGCCTGAGCCAGGTATGCAGGGCATCCCGGGTGAGTATAGTCTCATACGCACCTGTCTCCTTGTGTGCCGGTGTCACGTCGGTATTACCCGGATTTCCCGGCAACTGCGCCAGCCAGCTATTAAATTCCCAGCGCTTGAAGCAACCGGCAAGGGCTTCATAGTCTGGCTCTGTGCGGGTCAGTTCTTCAGGTGCGACGCCAAGCTCAAGGTCTGACCTGAGGGTAACAAGCTTCCTGCCGAGGGGCAGTATGTTAATGCTGGCCCGCAGGCTTTCTCCGACTTTTCCACCGATCTTGTCTGCATTGAGGATTATTTGATCCAGTGATCCGTATTCTTTCAGCCATTTGGCCGCAGTTTTTGGGCCTACTTTTGGTACCCCGGGAATATTGTCGACGCTGTCACCGACAAGGGCGAGATAGTCAAT
>JBBDSF010000123.1:0-1032 GCA_040905125.1 Pseudomonadales bacterium
AAGGCTTTCTGATGGCACACGATATCAGTTCCTACAGTTTTGCCGCCCTCGGGAAGGCAGCGCGGCCGATGATGCAGGGCCGGAATGCCGCTATGCTGACCCTGTCTTATATCGGCGCCGTCGTTGCCATGCCCAATTACAATGTCATGGGTGTTGCCAAGGCCAGTCTCGAAGCCAATGTACGCTACATGGCAGCAAACCTCGGTCCGGAAGGCGTGCGCGTCAATGCCGTATCAGCCGGCCCTATCAGGACCCTGGCCGCCTCTGGCATCAAGGGCTTGAAGGGCTTTCTCTCACACGTTGAGGAGAATTCCCCTTTGCGCAGGAATGTTACGATTGAAGAAGTCGGCAATGTCGCGGCCTTTCTCTGTTCGGATCTTGCCTCTGCCGTTACCGGTGAGATCACCTATGTTGACTGCGGTTACAATATTACCGGATCTGCTTGAAAGCTTGATGTTTGATGTAGGAGCCCGCTCCCGGCCCGATAAAATTATGGTGGGGGTGAGACTCATAGTTCATTTGTTGCGAGAAAGGGGAAACCATTGAGAAACAATAAGCTACTCTGGAGTGTCCTCGCCGGTGCTATAGGTGGTATTTTCTGCGGCTGGTTCTTTGGTGAGACGATGTTATCAATCGCCTGGATCGGTGCGCTTTTCCTCGATGCCCTGAAGATGTTAATCGTCCCGCTGATCGTGGCAGCGGTGATTACCAGCATCACCGCCATTGGTGATGTCCGCCACCTCGGTCGGATGGGTGGCTACACCTTTCTGTATTACCTCTCGACGACGGCCATAGCCGTATTTATCGGTCTGGTCGTCGTCAATATCATAGAACCGGGGGCCGGCGGTGCGTCGGAACTCAGCCAGGATATCCCCGCAGAAGTCGCAGGCAAGGATGCCACCGGTATCGCAGACCTTATCCGTACGCTGGTCACACCCAATCTGGTTGCCGCTGCGGCCAATTCGGAAATCCTTCCGATTATCGTCTTCAGTCTGGTCTTTGGTATCGCCCTGACGACTGTTGGTCGGCGCG
>JBBDSF010000124.1:0-1032 GCA_040905125.1 Pseudomonadales bacterium
GCAGAATGGACAGGAGGTGTTAGCTGTCATTGGGGTTTAAGGGCCGCCGTGTCGGCGGGGGTTTTATTACTGGATACTGGCCTTCGCCAGTATGACGGCGGGTTACTTAATCTACTGGATTCCCGCTTTCGCGGGAATGACGGATTTTTTTACATCATGTCTCACCCCTCACTCTTCACCCCTCACTCTTCACTCCTCACTCCTCACTCCTCACTAACTTGGCCTCCTGCCACAAGGCTTCCATCTCGTCCAGGTCGGCCTCCTCCAGAGACCTGCCCTGCCGGGTCAGTTGTGATTCGATATGGCCAAACCGTTGCCTGAATTTTCTGTTGGCACCCATCAGCGCATACTCCGGGTCCACCTTAAGGTGGCGCGCGAGATTGGCACAAGCAAATAATAGATCGCCAACTTCTTCCCTGAGCCTCGTCTGTTCTGCACCTTCATCCATCACTTCACGTATCTCATCCAGCTCTTCCCGGATTTTGTCCATAACCGGCTCAGGCTGTCCCCAGTCAAAACCCACACTCGCTGCTTTTTTCTGCAGCTTCATGGCACAGATCAATGCCGGCATGGCGCTGCTGATATTATCAAGCAATCCTGTATCAGTCTGTCCCGCTGACTCGCGCTCGCGTTGTTTTATTTGCTCCCAGGAGATGGATTGCTCATCAGCCGTATGAATGTTTGACTCCCCGAACACATGGGGATGGCGGCGCACCAGTTTCTCGCTGATATTCCTGACGACATCCCCGAAACTGAAGTGCCCTGCCTCACTCGCCATCCTTGAATAAAACATGATCTGAAACAGCAGGTCCCCCAGTTCATCCTTGATCGCTGCGTTATCGTTATCACTTATGGCTTCTGCCAGTTCATAGATTTCTTCGAGGGTATAAGGCAGAATCGTGGTATTGGTTTGCTGCAAATCCCAGGGACAACCGCTCTGCGGATCGCGCAGCCTGTCCATAATCTTCAATAACTCGTCGACATCATTCATAATATTTTCACCAAATATTCACCGTATTCACTTGATTTCAT
>JBBDSF010000125.1:0-1030 GCA_040905125.1 Pseudomonadales bacterium
TTGAAGACGAGTCCAGCGCCAAACAGTCTCCCAAGCGGACATCCTGGTTCGAAGGCGTGAGGAATTTTATTGATTCATTAACTGAGTGATTTTTTCACCGGTTAATCAATTACCTGCATGAGAATTGAATTCCATGACCAATATAGCAATAACCGGCGCTGCCGGGCGCATGGGGAAAACCTTGGTGTCGGTGGTTCGGGATACGACTGGTGTAGCGCTGACGGCGGCGATTGAGCATGTCGACAGTCCGCTGATTGGTGCTGATGCGGGGGACGTGGCAGGGGTTGGTCATCTGGGGGTACCCATCGTGGCCGATCTTGAGTCGGTTTGCGATCAGTTTGATGTGCTGATTGACTTCACCGTACCCGCGGCGACGGTATCCCATCTCGCAGTCTGCGCCGCTCATGGGAAAAAAATGGTTATCGGCACGACCGGGCTCGATGAGCTGCAGAGAGCTCAACTCCATGAATATGGTCGAACTATTGCCATTGTGTTCGCACCTAATTTTAGTGTCGGCGTCAATGCCACCTTCAAGTTGTTGGAAGTTGCGGCCAAAATCTTTGGCAACGATGTGGACATTGAAGTGATCGAGACCCATCACCGGCACAAGGTCGATGCCCCCTCCGGGACGGCGTTGAAAATAGGCGAAGTCATCGCGAATACGCTTGGCCGGGACCTTGATAAAGTGGCTCGCCATGGCCGGGAAGGCCATACGGGCGAACGTGAACCTGACAGCATCGGCTTCCACGCTATTAGAGCAGGCGATGTTGTGGGCGACCACACGGTTGTTTTCGCGGGTGCCGGCGAGCGAGTTGAATTGACTCATCGAGCCCATAGCCGTGCAAATTTTGCAGGCGGCGCGGTGCGGGCCGCAGCCTGGCTGAGCAATATTGGAACAGGTGTCTACGATATGCAGAACGTATTGGGCTTGCGAGATATCTAGTGTCATGTAAGAAATCGCTGGAAACGAGATGCTGGTTAAATTAGAATAGCGCGCCAGTATGACACCTTGGCAGAATCAAAATTAAGA
>JBBDSF010000126.1:0-9140 GCA_040905125.1 Pseudomonadales bacterium
GTATCAGCCAGTTCCAGAAAGGCCGTATAGGTTCCCGCGAAGTGTTCGTTCAGGACTCGGTCGGCAACTCGAATCGGATGGTCCTCGGTAAACCATCTGGTGGGGTTGTCATTAATCTGGATCCGGTTGATACCCCAGACGGCGGTGACCATCAAAATTATTGTTGCCACGCCAACCCAGGTTCGCTTGGCGATCGCCTGGTTTCCGCTGAATTGCAGTGCTCTACCCAGGAGCCCACGACTGCCCGGGTCATCACTGGCATCGTGGCCAAAATTAGCCAGTCGATGTTCCGGAATAAACATAAAGTAAGCCGGGATGAACAAGATGCTCCACAGCCAGGCGAGCATCACACCAATGGCAACGAAAACGCCGAATACCTGCACGGGTGGAATCGGGGTCAATGCCAGTGATGCAAAGCCGGCCGTCGTCGTTAGAGAGGTGAATAACATGGGTCGAAAAAGGTGACCCATGACCGCTTTCATGGTCTTGCGCCTGTCGCCATAACGTTGATAAGTGTCAAAAGATTCCGACAGGATGTGTACCGAGTCCAGTACGGCGATAGGCATAATGAAAATCGGGATCATGGAGCTCATGATGTGAATGGTATTGCCCGTGATGACCAGTAGCGCCATTGTTGATAACGAGGTCACCAGGGCGACGATCATCGGCGAGATCACCAGCACCAGGTTGCCGAAGAACCACCACATGAGAATAAAAATAACCAGCATCGCAAGGGGTGCCGAGATGGCCATCTGATAAAACATCTCGACACCAAAGGTATCCTCGGCTACCGGCAGACCGGTAATGTGTACCTGATCTTCATCTGGCCAATCCGCGATAAACGCCTGGATCTCCTTGCGGACATTCCATGAGATATCCTTGGCGGTCAGGGGCAGGTACAAGGCAAGGGCCTGACCGTCACTCGAGACCATGGTGTCCTTCAACATGGGGATGCGGAGAGCACGTTCGCGTATGCCTCGTGCTTCCTCGCGGGTTTCCGGGGGCTTCTCCATCAGCCACGAAAACGCTACCGAACCGAACCCTGCCTGACGAATGTCATCGACATTGGAGGGGGCGATGACATCCACGCCGACGACACCATGATAAGCGTCGGGCTTTTCCGGGTCCGGCCAGCGAAGATTCTGTATATGGTCCGTAAGCGCGTGAATGCGGGCCAGGCTTTCGGGGTTGAAGACGCCATCCGGATCCGATTCGTTGACTATGCCCACCACCATCATGTCGTAAAGATCGAATTCCTTCTTCGCCTCGTTGTGGAAAACGCGAATTGGTTCATCAGAGGCCAGCATGTTTTCCGGATCGGTATCTACTTTAATGCTGTGCAAGCGCTCGAATGTAGCGGGCCAGATGCCGGGAACGACGGCAACGGCGACCAGAGCCAGGGTTGTGATCACCATCACCCAGGTGATGGCGCGAGGCTTTTCTGTCGCAAACTCGCTGGCGGCATCACCGAGAGCTTCCATGTCGGGGAACTTTTTGTTGATCTGCATCAGGCGATTCTCGCTTTATTTGCCTCTTGGGCTTTGACTTTATATTAACATTACCTTATATTAGCATTATCTTATATTATAGAAAAGTCTTATTTCTGCAATGATCAGGATCAATCAACGTCGACGGCGAGGAGAGAGGCAATGAATATCGATCGGTTTGTTTTTGCATTTGCGGGTCTGGTGATTCTTGTCAGCCTGGGGTTATCTCAGGTTCACAGTGTCCATTGGCTTTGGTTAACCGCCTTTGTAGGTGCCAATATGTTTCAGGCAGCTTTTAGCGGATTTTGTCCGCTTGCGAAAATCTTGCAGGCCACCGGCCGTAAACCCGGAGCTGCATTCAAGTAGCCCCGGGCCTGCTCACAGCGCCGCTGCCTGTTTGCCACGGTTTTCGTTGATGGTTGTCAGCAACAAAAGACCCAGGACAAAGAACGTCAGCGTCGAAAGAATTGCCATTCGGTGATTGCCGTCACTTAGCAAGCTGATCAGCCCGTAACTCATGGGCCCGATAATTGCGGCGAGGCGCATCGCCAGCCCCCAAAGCCCGAAAAATTCCCCGGTTCGTTGCACGGGAGTGAAAAGGCCCGTCAAGGCGCGCCCGGCAGCCTGGCATGAACCCATGCCGAGGCCCATCAAATTGGCGGATATCCACACGTCAAGATCCGTTTGCGCGATCAGGATAAGAAAAATGGCGATAATCCAGAGGCTGAGCCCAAGTGCCAGCGCCTTTATAGATCCGAACCGGTCCTGAATGTATCCCATACCAAACGCACCAAACGCCGCTGTCAGGTTAACCACCATTATCATCATGACGAGTTTGTCGCTGGTGAACTGTAGTACCTCCTGGGCATAGATGGCGGCTACCACGACGACTGTGCTCACTCCGGACTGGAATACCACCAGGGTTGTCAGGAATCGAAACAGATCTTTAAATCGGGCCGCGTGCCGCAGGGTTTCCAGCACTTGCGTAAAGCCGATGCCGGCATAGGAGGCACCCGGCGGAAGTGGTCTTGCTACTGCGCGATCCTTCAACCACAAAAACGTCGGCAGAGCGGCCAGGGCAAAGATCGCTGCCGTAATCCAGAGGGTTACTGGAACGAAGTGTGTGGGACCATAACCCTGGTTCTGGGCCCAGGTAATATAGGCCAGACAAAGCGCCAGGGTCAGTACGCCACCAAAGTAACCCAACGCCCAGGCGTGTCCCGACAAACGGCCCATGCGACCTTCTGTCACGATCTCAGGCAAAAAGGCGGATATGAGATATTCGCCGCTGGCGAACATGACAAATGAAACGATAACCAGCGTGGTCACAATACCCACATCGCCGGCATCGGCAAAACCGAGGCAAACCGTCCCGGCAATGCACAGGATGGTTGCGGCCATAAGAAACCATTTTTTTGTTGCACGGTAATCGGAAATTGCGCCGATGATTGGCGCCGACAGCAATACAATGGCATTGCCCGCGGCCATCGCGATGGTCCATAAAAAGGTTGCCGACCCCGACGGCATACCGGCACCCCCGGCGATCACCGAAACGAAATAGGCGTTAAAGATGGTGGTTAATACGACCGTGGTATAGCCTGAGTTCGCAAAATCGAACATGGCCCACGCGAAGCGTTCTCGTCCTGTGGCAGGCGCCGTAGCTGTATTGGTCATGCGTTTCATTATAGGCCAGCCTGGTGATGGCTGCAGTGCATGGTCTGGAATAACCAAATGCATTAAAGTGTAAGGAGGTACGGCAGGGATCCTTTATGGAAGTGGCGGAACACGCGCAAGCAATCAGAGACCAGGGCTACACGGTTGTCGAAAGCCTGTTGGACAAGTCTGAAGTCGATCTCGTCAGGTCAGCGCTGGCCCCGTGGTTGCAGGGCGAACACATGGGCCGCAACGATTTCGAGGGTTACAAGTCGGAACGCGTCTACGCCCTGCTTGCCAAAGACCCGTCATTGGCGTTGATTGTGGAACATCCGATGGTTCTCGCCGTCGTCGATGAACTATTGGAATCTGATTACCTGCTGTCCGCGAACCTCGCCATCAACAGCCATCCAGGTGAGACGCCTCAAGCGTTCCATCGTGATAACGCCGGTGGTCCATATGCCAAACCGACCGCCGTTCACGGCATAAGTACCATCTGGAATTTCGACGATTTCACAATAGATAACGGCGCAACCGAAATTATACCTGGCAGCCACTTGTGGGCGAATGAAACACCGGCGGAAAATGACGAAAGAGCCATAACTGTCACCATGCCGAAAGGTTCCGTGCTGATATTCTCGGGATCCCTGTATCATCGTGGTGGCGCCAACAATTCTGATAAGCCGCGACTGGCGATTACGCCACAATATTGCCAGCCCTGGTTACGTCAGTTGGAAAATATGGTGCTTGCGGTGCCTCCGGAGAAAGCGGCGCGGCTATCTGAACGTGTTCAGGCCTTACTGGGCTACAGTGTCCGGTCCCCGGGGTTTATGGGCTATGTTGACGGCGTTCATCCAAAACGGCTGATCGACCCGGCCTACAAGGGTCGGAAGGCCCGGAGTATGAGCTCCTGAGAACTTATTCCCTGAACGACACGTCCCTTACCGTCAACGACATGCTGCCAGCGAAGCTCCCGGATTAATTGACAACTATCACAGCAGGTGCTTAATTCCTTCCTATTACTGTAGGTACCGTGCCTCGCGGCGTTACCAGCGGAGGAGTTTCAAATGTTGACGAAATACGACGCTGCAATCGGCACGGAAATTATTCAGTCCTTCGAGGCCCGGCCGGAAATGCTGGTGCAGATTCTGCACGGATTTCTCGAGCGGTTTCGATGCGTGCCGCCGGAGGCCGTCCCGCAAATTGCCGACGAACTTAATTTGTCGCGCGCTGATATACACGGCGTGGTGAGCTTTTACCATGATTTCCGGGCGCAGCCCCCCGGTGAAACGCTGATAAAAATATGCCAGGCAGAATCCTGTCAGGCTATGGGAAGCCGGGCACTGACGGCCCATGCGCGAGAGGTATTGGGTATCGGACTCAACGAGACCACGCCGGACGGCAATATTACGTTGGAGCCGGTTTATTGTCTGGGCAACTGTGCGTGTTCGCCAGCGGTCATGGTCAATGGCAGCGTCCTGGGACGCGTCGACGAGGCAGATTTTGACCGCTTGCTCGACGAAGCGCGAGGCTAACGAAATATGACGACCCGGATATTTATACCCCGAGAGACGTCTGCCATCTCTCTGGGTGCAGACCAGTTAGCTGATGCCGTTGCCGCCGCAGCGGCCTCGCGAAAGGTGTCCGTCGAGATTGTTCGTAACGGCTCGCGTGGTATGACGTGGCTGGAACCTTTGCTTGAAGTCGATACCGGCAGTGACCGTATCGCCTACGGGCCCTTGACAGCCGATGTTGTCGACGAATTATTCGATGGCGGTTTTCTGGCAGGTAACAAACACCCATTATGCCTGGGGCCGACGCAGCACATACCCTGGCTGGCGGAGCAGGAGCGCTGGACGTTTCAGCGTTGCGGCATAAATGACCCGTTATCACTCGATGAATATGTAGCGCATGGCGGATTTTCAGGTCTGGCCAAGGCATTCGAAGTCGGACCACAAAAGGCGATTGCCGAGGTTACCGAATCGGGTCTTCGTGGTCGCGGTGGTGCAGGCTTTCCGACCGGCATCAAATGGCAGACCGTAGCCGACACCATGGCAGATCAAAAGTACATCGCCTGTAATGCCGATGAAGGTGACAGTGGTACCTTTTCCGATCGCATGCTAATGGAAGGGGATCCGTTCACCCTGATCGAGGGTATGTTGATCGCCGGCTTTGCCGTAGGTGCGACCCGTGGGTATGTGTACCTACGTTCCGAATATCCGCTTGCCCGGGAATTGTTTTCAAAAGCCTTAACCCTTGCCCGTCAGAGAGGCTGGCTTGGGACCGATATCGAGGGCAGTGGATTCGACTTCGATATCGAACTTCACATTGGTGCCGGTTCCTATGTATGCGGGGAAGAGACTGCGATGTTGGACAGCCTTGAAGGCAAGGCCGGTGTCGTTCGCTACAAGCCACCATTACCTGCCATCGAGGGACTCTTTGGCAAACCGACGGTCGTCAATAATGTGGTGACGCTTGCCTCGGTGCCTAACATTCTGGCGCTTGGCGGCAAACGCTATGCTGAACTGGGGGTCGACCGTTCCAGGGGCACATTGGCCTTCCAGCTTGCAGGCAACATTCGCCGGGGTGGCCTCATCGAAGTGCCATTCGGCGCAATGACCTTACGTGAGCTGATCGTGGATTGGGGCGGGGGCACCATGAGTGGCCGCCCCATTCGCGCAGTTCAGATCGGTGGTCCCCTGGGTGCATATCTGCCGGCATCGAAGCTGGATTTGCCTCTTGATTACGAGGCCTTCAGTGAGGCGGAGGCAATGATTGGTCACGGTGGCATTGTCGTATTTGACGACACGGTCGACATGGCCGAACAGGCGCGCTTCGCCATGGAGTTTTGTGCCGTCGAGTCCTGCGGCAAGTGCACGCCCTGTCGAATCGGTTCGGTGCGAGGCGTCGAGGTTATTGACCGTATCGTCGTCAATGATCACCGGGATGCCAATCTTGAGCTATTAGACGAGCTGTGTGACACCATGGTTAACGGCTCGCTGTGCGCAATGGGTGGCATGACACCTTTCCCGGTGCGTAGTGCATTAAAGTATTTCTCTGAAGATTTTACACGCGTCGCAAATGACGGCGCGGGAGTGGCTACATGAGTCTGCTGAAGGAACCTGATCTCGGTACGCCGGCGAGTCCCTCTACAGAGTTGGTCAACGTCGATATCGACGGCATCCGGACACAAGTCCCGGCCGGTACAACAGTCATGCGTGCGGCCCGCGCCGCGGGCATCGACATACCGAAATTGTGTGCGACGGACAAGCTCGCGCCATTCGGCTCTTGCCGTCTGTGTCTGATCGAAATTGAAGGCCGCAAGGGATACCCGGCTTCCTGCACCACGCCGGTTGCAGACGGCATGCAGGTACACACACAAACTGACGAGATTGCAAAGTTGCGGCGCAACGTCATGGAACTCTACATTTCCGATCATCCCCTCGACTGTCTGACCTGTTCGGCGAATGGTGACTGTGAGCTGCAGGATATGGCGGGAGCGGTCGGTTTGCGTGAAGTTCGATATGGCATGGAGGGCGCCAATCATCTTGACACCCCGGTTGACGATAGCAATCCGTATTTTTCCTTCGACCCGAGCAAGTGTATTGTCTGCTCGCGGTGCGTGCGGGCCTGCGACGAAGTGCAAGGGACGTACGCGCTGACTATTGAGGGCCGCGGCTTCGATGCGAAAGTGGTTGCCAGCACTGGAGAGAATTTTCTCGACTCCGAATGCGTATCCTGTGGCGCGTGCGTGCAAGCGTGTCCTACTGCCACGCTGATGGAAAAAACCGTGATCGATCAAGGCCAGCCGGAACATAGTGTGCTGACCACATGCGCATACTGCGGCGTGGGCTGTTCGTTCAAGGCGGAGATGAAGGGCGATCAGGTGATTCGCATGACACCCTACAAGGACGGTCAGGCGAATCACGGTCACAGTTGCGTTAAGGGGCGGTTTGCCTGGGGTTATGCATCCCATCGAGAACGCGTCATGGATCCTATGATACGCGAGAGTATCGATGACCCATGGCGTAAAGTGAGCTGGGATGAAGCGATTCAGTTCGCTGCCGATCGCTTTAAGGCGCTGCAGGAACAATACGGCCGTAAATCCGTGGGAGGCATTACGTCCTCACGTTGTACGAACGAAGAAGTGTTTATTGTGCAAAAGCTTGTGCGCGCCGCCTTCGGCAATAACAACGTCGATACCTGTGCGCGCGTCTGTCATTCGCCGACCGGCTACGGCCTGAAGCAGACGTTGGGAACGTCCGCCGGTACCCAACCGTTCGACTCTGTCATGGATGCTGATGTCATCGTCGTGATCGGCGCCAATCCCACCGAAGGTCATCCGGTATTCGCATCACAAATGAAGCGGCGGCTGCGCCAGGGTGCGAATCTGATTATTGTCGATCCGCGCAAAATCGATTTGGTACGCTCGCCCCATGTGCAGGCAGATTACCACCTGCCGCTGCGGCCGGGTACCAACGTGCCTATGATTAACGCGTTCTCCCATGTGGTGGTCAGCGAAGGCTTCACCGACGATGCCTACATTGCCGAACGGTGCGATAGGGATTCATTCGAGGCCTGGAAAGCGTGTGTGCTGAAAGAAGAGAACTCGCCCGAGGTCGTGTCCAGGGTAACCGGCGTGCCTGCCGAGGACATCCGTAATGCTGCGCGGCTGTACGCCAGCGCAGATCGTGGCGCGATCTATTATGGTCTCGGCGTAACGGAACACAGCCAGGGATCGACAATGGTCATGGGTATGGCCAATCTGGCGATGGCGACCGGGAACATTGGCTATTCCGGTTGTGGCGTGAATCCCCTGCGTGGTCAAAACAATGTGCAGGGCTCCTGCGACATGGGATCATTTCCGCACGAACTGGCCGGCTACCGGCCGGTAGGAGATGATGCGGTGCGCGGTGCTTTCGAGACTCGCTGGGGTATCGACCTGGATCCGGAACCGGGGTTTCGCATACCGAATATGTTTGACGCGGCGATTGCGGGTACCTACAAAGGCATGTACATCCAGGGCGAGGATCTTGCCCAGTCCGACCCGAATACCCAACATGTTGAAGCTGCCCTTTCCAGCATGGAATGTATTGTCGTCCAGGACCTGTTTCTGAACGAGACGGCGAAATTTGCGCATGTATTTTTGCCGGGCACTTCGTTTCTGGAAAAGGATGGCACTTTTATTAATGCCGAACGTCGCATTAATCGCGTGCGCCCGGTCATGGCGCCACGTCAGGGTAAGGCGGAATGGCTAATTACCCAGGAGCTGGCCCAGGCCCTCGGTTATCCCATGAACTATGAAACCGAAGCCGAGATCATGGACGAGATTGCCGCGCTGACGCCGAGCTTTAGCGGCGTTTCTTTCCAATTCCTGGATCGGGTCGGTAGCGTGCAGTGGCCTTGCAATGACAGCGCCCCGATGGGCACGCCGATCATGCACATCGACAACTTCGTGCGGGGCAAAGGCTTGTTCGTCGAAACCGACTATGTGCCGACCGAAGAGCGCAGCAATCGGAAGTTCCCATTGTTGCTGACAACCGGGCGCACACTGGCGCAATATAACGTCGGCGCACAAACTCGGCGTACCGACAACGTCGTCTGGTACCACGAAGATTTGCTTGAGGTGCACCCGCACGATGCGGAAACACGCGGTATCCGGGACGGCGATCTCGTTAGTTTGCACAGTCGCAAGGGCGAGATCACGCTACGGGCAACCATTACGAAGCGGGTGACACCCGGGGTTGTTTACACCACCTTCCACAATCCCGAGACGGGTGCCAATGTCGTTACCACAGAATACAGCGACTGGGCGACCAATTGTCCCGAGTACAAAGTGACGGCTGTAGAGATCGCACCGGCCACCCATCGCTCGGAATGGCAGCAGGAGTTCACGGAACGGGCTGGCCGGCGGAAGCAGATCGTGGATTAGTGACTCACCTCCAGAGGCAAAGGACTCGCATCTCCAGACTTTCCCGTTGTGGCGGGTTCTCACCTGCC
>JBBDSF010000126.1:9240-20198 GCA_040905125.1 Pseudomonadales bacterium
TGGAAAAAGGCGGCGCTTACGAAGTAAGCTCGGCGGAGGATCTGCTCAACGCCTTATAGTACTATTGAGTGCGCCATAAAGGAGGAAAGCACGTGAAAGCGACGATGATTGGCGGCGGTATGACAGCTTTTGGTAAGCACCGGGATCGAAATTTGAAGTCCCTGGTGGAAGAAGCGGTCAATATCGCGCTGGAGGACGCGGGTCTGGACAAGAGCCATATTCAGGCCGCCTATGTCGGCAATGCCTCCCAGGGCGTATTGCAAGGTCAGGAAAGCATCCGTGGCCAGGTTGTGTTGCACGCCATGGGAATTGGCGGTATACCAATTGTTAATGTGGAAAATGCCTGCGCTTCATCTGCTACTGCCCTTAACGGCGCCATGGCAATGGTGGCCCTCGGTGAAGTGGACTGTGCCCTGGTACTGGGTATGGAGAAAATGTATTTCGATGACCGCTCCAGGGTGCTGCCGGCGTTTACAGGTTCTATGGACGTCGAAGTCCTTGAGGAATCAATGGCGAAAATGCGGGCTTCGGAAGAAGAAGCGAAGAAGAAAGCCGAAGTGGGCCAGAACGAACCTGAAAAGGAAAAGTCGGGACAGCGTACCGTATTTATGGATGTGTATGCGCAATCCGCACGAGCGCACATGGAAAAGTACGGATTGACCCAACGACAATTGGCCGCGGTGGCCGCCAAGAATCATTGGCACTCTTCCATGAATCCCTTCGCCCAATATCAACAGGATTATTCTATTGAGGAAGTGTTAGCCTCGCCGGATGTGGCCTATCCTCTAACGCGGTTGATGTGTTCGCCGATCGGCGACGGGGCAGCCGCCGCAATCGTGTGTAGTCCCGAGTTTGCCAGACGGCAGGGAGCGAAAAATCATGTGGAGATTTCGTCATGCGTTCTTGGCAGTGCCCAAATAGGCAAGCACGATGAAGGTAATTTGACCATGGTCGCGAACAAGGCCTATGAGCGAGCCGGTATTGGGCCGGAAGATGTTGACCTGGCGGAAGTTCATGACGCCACTGCTATGGGCGAAATCAGTTCCAGTGAAAGTCTTATGCTTTGCCCGCCGGGAGAAGGAGGCGCGTTTGCCGAAGCGGGACATAGTAAACTGGGTGGTAAACGGCCCATCAATGTCAGTGGTGGCCTCGAGTGTCAGGGGCACCCCATCGGCGCGACCGGCATTCGACAGGTTGTGGAATTATACTGGCACCTTACCGACCGGGCGGGCAAACGGCAGGTTGAAGGGGCAAAGGTTGGCCTTGCCCAGAATGCCGGTGGTAGCACGCCTGCGGGTGAAGGGGCGATTTCTGTTACGATCATGAAACGATAAAAGCAGTAAATCCCAGGTCAAAATCGTGATGCCGCAATCAGCCCCAGGAATTCATTGCTGCCATCCTCGATCATCGATGAACGAGCGTCCCGAAAGATCTTTTCGATCGGATATTCCCGGCTGGTTCCATTGCCGCCGAACAGGCCGAGCGCCTCACTGGCCACTTCGAATGCCGCATTGGTTGAGGTGACCTTGGAACAGATGCAGTACTCCAGCAGAGGTGTGTTAACCGCGTTGTAAGACTGGACTCTACGGTTGAGGGCCTTGGCAGTTTCGACCTTCTGAAACATTTTGAATAGCCGATCCTTGACGCTTTGATGTTCGAAGATGGGTACGCCACCCTGTACTCTTTCTTTCGTATATTCCAGCGCAAGATCCAGCGCAGACTGTGCGGCACCCGCGAAGATAGTTCCCATGCCCGCATTGGCCATGCATAGAACGCCATGGGCTGCGGCTTCGTAGTTGCCTGGTGGTACAGCCATATAATCAAGGGGAAAGCGCACACTGTCGAAAAATATTTCCCCCTGGGGTAACGCACGTTGACCCATCTTGTTCAAGGGTTTGCCACGGCTGACACCCTGGAGGTCCAGGGGCACGATAAAGATGGCACGTTCGACTTTGCCATCCCCCATATCACATCCGCAGAACAGAGCGGCGGCCTCGGCAATGACGCCGTTGGAGACCCAGGCGGCTTTCTGGCCGTTTAGCACAAAACTGTCACCGTCCTTAACGGCGATACAGTCCCAACGAGAGTACTCTTCCGCTTTAACATCGCCCCCGAAATCGAGAGAGTCTGAGCCATGGTTTGGCTCGGTAATTGCCCAGCAGCCTGTGAGGTTGTCTTTGACCAGGTTCATGAGGTCTGTCTTGCCTGACAGGGTTGCCATATTCAGGGGAAAATCATTGACCCCAAAACTGATGGCCAGCCCGGCGTCACCATAGCCCATTTCTTCGGAGACAATATAATTGAGCCGCGCTTGTTGAAGTGGGGTGAGGCTTGTGTCGCCTCCAGTAGGGTCATTCAAGCCAAGTTCTTGTCGTTTGTGTTGTACTTCCCAGAATATGGAATCGCCGGCGATAACGTCTTCCGGTGACATTTGATCCAGCTCCTGTCCCGCGGGTCTCATGACGTCGATAGCGAACCGATGCGCCGTTTCCCGAACGGCTTGCTCTGTCTCTGTAACCTCGATATCCAGATCTGTAAACGGCATGCCGGGTTTTCCCTTATTATTTGCACCCAATTGTGATTGATAGAGGATATGATACCCCGATTCAATACGAATGCGTCGCTGCACTAATTGAGATAGATCAAATACTGATGTGTTTGTCACTTTTGCCAGGCCACGAGAACGGGCTAGAATTCCAAAACTCGACAACGCACTTTAACAACCAGGGAAGAACCTGCTATGGAATTACGTGAAGCCCTCGGCCGCCGCCGATCCATTCGATTCATCAAACCCTACAAGCCTGTGGAACCTGAAAAGATACAGGTGATGTTCGAGGCTGCCCGAATAGCGTCGCATTGGGGCAATGTCCAGAGTCTGAGAGGTATTGCCATCTTCCGGGACTCTGCAAGCAAGGAGCTGCTTGATCAGCTGGAAGGGATTATTGTTGGCTGGCAAATTCGGAAGGCTCCTTGCGTCATCGTTTGGTACCTGGATCCCAGCGCGGTGGATGGGCAAGGAGATCGTCTGCGAAAACTTGCGGAAGTTGGTGCGCTGGGAGTCGGCGATAAGCAAGCGCGAGCAGACGGCATTGACAACACCTTGCTGCCAATATTCTCGAATATTACCGATGCCCTGAAAGCGCCGGGTATGAGCGAGATCGATTGCGGCCAGGGTATAGCCCAGGCAACACTGGCGGCCTTCGAAATGGGGCTCGGTACATGTTGTCTTGGTGCGGGGCCCGGTGGAGCGAAGCTGCTGGAAAGCCTGGAGGTGCCTGAAGGATGCCGCATGTTGTTATTGCAGACCGTAGGTTATCCACTGGAACATTGGGAAGCCGGTGGCCAGCGGCCACGATTGCCGTTCGGTGAACTGTTCCATATGAATAAATACGGCGAGTCATTCCCGCGCAATGAAGAAGTGGTTGAAGAACTGGAGCGAGATGGCATGTTCACGCGCCCGGCACCGCTACCGGATCGGGAAGAAGAACTTGAATTTCTGAAAAATGCACTGGGTCTAAAGGCACCGGCGGTTCTGTAGGTAGTGATTGAAGGAGCGTGATATGGCGGAGCTTAACGACCTGGTTCTTGCGGATTTTTTCCTGGGCAGGGCTGAAAGCAAGCCGGACTTCGAAATATTGACATTTGAGGGCGCGGGCGTCCGAACGGATGAAATCAGGACGTATGGCCAGATCTGGACCAATGCCCAGAAAATGGCGAAGGTACTAAAGACCCGGGGGGTCGGCTACGGCGACAGTTTCGCCATCATGCTTCGTAATCATCCGGAATTTATCGAAGGCATGGTTGCTGCCGGTATTCTGGGTGCGTTGTTCGTGCCGATAGATCCCAGAACCCGGGGTGCCAAGCTCGCCTATACGCTTCAGAACTCCGAAAGCAAAGGCGTGCTCTGTGCGGATTATTGCATTGATACTGTGGTAGAGATTCGTGATCAGGTTCCCGCCCTTGAATGGATTGTTATGCTCGAAGATACCGGAGACGACGGGGACAACAAAAAAGCGAATGAATACAAGAACGCCCTTTCCATGTCCGAAATATTGGCTCAACCGGAGGTAACTGTAGACCGCCGCGTCACGGATCCAAATCACGTAGTAGAAATCATGTATACATCGGGTACGACCGGTGATCCCAAGGGAGTGACAATCCCTCATGTCAGGCTTGCAGGAGGTGCGGTTGCGGGCCCCGCCCTTGAGTTTATCGAAAGTGACAGGCCCTATACCGGATTATCCCTGACCCATGGAAATGCTCAGAGTCTCACCCTGTTTCCGGCGTTAGGCATGAATCTGCCCGTAACCTTTTCACGTAAATTTACCAAGTCACGCCTTTGGGACATAACGCGTCAATATAATTGCACCGTTTTTAACTTGTTAGGTGGAATGACAACGGCAATATACAGTGAGCCAGAAAGAGAGGATGATGCCGATAATCCCGTACGGATGGTCCTGTCAGCGGGAATGCCGGCCGCCATTTGGCGGAAGTTCGAACAACGATTCAATGTCAAGGTCATTGAATTGTACGCCGCCGTTGACGGTTATGGTTTGTTCATGAACAAGGGAGACGGCCCGGTTGGTAGCTTTGGCAAGATGCCGGAAGGTTCGGAATTCAAAATTGTTGACGAAGACGGCAACGAAGTTCCCTATGGCGAAATGGGCGAATTGATTGGTCGCCCCAGGCAGGGTGAGGTTAACGTCCAGTATTTCAAGAACAAGGAAGCGTCGGAGAAAAAGACTCAAGGTGGATGGGTACATACCGGTGATATATGTCATCGGGACGAGGAAGGCTGGTTCTACTTCGACTACCGCAAAGGCGGCGGTATTCGCCACAATGGCGATTTCGTCAATACGGGATTTGTGGAGCAGGTGTTGGCGGAGCATCCGGCTGTCAATGATGTGTTTGTTTATGGCGTCCCCGCGGCATCCGGCGCGCCGGGTGAACGTGATGTTGTTGCCGCCATTCAAGTGACGGGTGATTTTACGCCGGAATCGGTGTTCAAGTGGTGTCGCAAGGAACTCGAAGCCAATTTTGTACCCGGCTATCTGCAAGTGGTCGATGAAATTCCCAAGACCGCTTCAGAAAAGCCGCAGGAACGTTTTCTCAGCGAGGCATTTTCACCGGATGGTGAAGGCATCTACGCGGCCTGAACAAACGCTTCTGGTGGCATGTTAAAGTATCGCGGAATCAACGATTAAGGGAGAAACAAGATGGGATTTGCGTTATCTGATATGCAGTTGACCAGTGACGGAATTCAGCAAGGCGGAGCCATTCCAGCAAAATATACCGGCGAAGGCGAGGATGTTTCCCCGCAACTGGCCTGGAGCGATGTGCCAGACGGAACGCAATCGTTTGCGATCGTCTGCCATGATCCGGATGCGCCGCTGGTCACTGGCCAGGGTACCTACGGATTTGTGCACTGGGTCCTCTATAACATTCCCCGAGATGTGACAAGCTTGCCGGAAGGTACGGGAGACTACACAGGCGGCACTAACGATTTTGGAAAAACAGGTTACGGCGGACCCATGCCGCCCAATGGACATGGCGTGCACAATTACTATTTCTGGGTGTTGGCCCTAAGTGAAGACCTGGATCTGGAGCCGGGCCTTACCCTTTGGCAACTGCTGGCAAAGATAGAACCCAAATTGATTGGTATGAACCGCCTGGTTGGATCATACGAGCGGTAAAACTTACCTTGCCGTCTCCACCAGCTTCGCATACTGATCCAGCGTTGCCAGCACTTCGTCGCGATTGCCCTGGGGCAGCCCGAATACCAGCTCGGAGAAGCCTTGCTCGATTCGGCCGTTCAGCTGTTCGGCATCGTTGGGGGCGCCGAACAGTGCCAGGGTGATGTCTTCAAATCGGCGGCCACGTTTTTCGGCAGCTTCCTTCATATTGGCGATGCCGCCGCTGCCGGGACCGCCGATGGGCATCCAGCCATCGCAGTATTCAGCGACACGATCGAATGTCCATTTGGAGTTCGCACCCATCCAGATAGGCGGTCCGCCTGCTTGTACCGGCTTCGGCCAGGACCAGATGGGGTCAAAATCGACAAACTCACCATGGAATTCCGGTTCGTCTTCGGTCCAGATGGTTTTCATGGCCAATATCTTTTCGCGAACAACTTTCCAGCGTTGCTTGTAATTTGCGCCGTGGTTCTCCATCTCTTCACGGTTCCATCCGGCCCCGATGCCAAAAATAAAACGCCCCTCTGAAATCACATCCAGCGAGGCACATTCCTTGGCAAGTTGAATCGGATCTCGTTCGATGACCAGACAGATGCCCGTGCCCAGTTTGATTCGATTGGTGACCGCAGCCGCGGCTCCAAGGGCAACGAATGGGTCGTGACTTCGCCAATAATGTTCAGGCAGGTCTCCGCCGGCGGGGAATGGCGTATCCCTCGACGCGGGAATATGTGTGTGTTCAGGGAAAAAAAGGGAGTCGAATCCCCGTTCTTCGACTGCCTGAGCGAGCTCAACCGGTTGCATGGTCTTGTCCGTAGGGAATATGGAAACGCCAAAATTTACCATGGTGGGTACTCCGTCATATTTCAAGAATAGCCCCATACTACAATGGGTGAAGCACGCTGACCACATACGACCTCACACGGCGCTGCCGAACGTGGTAGATTGAGCTAATTAGAACAATAAGGAGTTCGAGCTATGAGCCGACTTTACGTTTTGCTGCCGATTCTCATCTTGTCTTTACTGGCTGCTTGTACTGACAGCAGCCGGGAGGAGGAGCAAGCAGCCGCCCCGGAATCGGAAGATCCCGCTGAGGCGTTAATGAGACAGTTCATCGAGGCGGAACCGGGCGATACCATTACGATTGCCGCTGGTACGTACGCCATGACCAGAAGCCTCACATTGAATACCGATAACGTAACGATTAAAGGGGCCGGCATGGATGAGACCATTTTATCCTTCAAAGGCCAGCTTGCGGGTGCCGAAGGTATTCTCGTCAATGCCAGTAACCTCACCATTGAAGATCTGGCCATCGAGGACACAAAAGGGGATGCACTCAAGATCAACGAAGGCAAAAATATTGCCATCAGGCGGGTTCGTACCGAATGGACGGGTGGACCGAAAGAGGAGAACGGATCTTATGGCATCTACCCGGTACAAACCGAGAATACTTTAATCGAGGATTCGGTAGCCATTGGCGCATCCGATGCCGGGCTGTATGTCGGTCAATCCAGAAACATCATCGTTCGTGGCAATCGGGCCGAATATAATGTCGCCGGTATAGAGATCGAAAACAGTGTCGGCGCGGATGTTCATGACAATGTCGCGGTTAACAATACAGGCGGCATATTGGTTTTCAATATGCCGGATTTGCCCCAGGAAGGACACAGCACCCGCGTTTTCGATAACGTGATAAAGGAAAACAATACCGCGAATTTTGCGCCGAAGGGTACGGCAGTGGCGGGCGTACCGGCCGGAACCGGGATATTGATCAATTCGAACGACAAGGTCGAGATTTTCGGAAACAGCCTGACGGATAACCGCACGGCTCATGTCCTCATCTCAAGTTTTTACAGCACTTCAATGCAGGACCGCGAACAGGTGCCGAATTTCGATCCGTATCCGGAGACTATCTATATCTACGATAATAAATTCGAAGGCGGCGGCACCCGGCCCGATCGAGATGAATTGAATGAACTAAGAGTCGCCATGTTCGGTGAAGATGGCAGTTTCCCTGACATTATGTGGGACGGCATTGTCGATGCGGAGAAATTTGAAAACGGAAAGTTACCGGCCCATCTGTCGATTTGTCTGGACAATGACGATGCTACTATTATCAATGTCGATGCAGCCAATGGATATCAGAATCCCGATACGGATGCGACCCCGTATGATTGTCAGCATGAAAAACTACCGGCAGTGGATCTGGCGTTTTCAACTGACTAGAAGCTGGATCGTCTGGACCATTTTACTGATTGCCGGATGTCAGCAGACGGAGCTCCCCGATGTGCCGGTGGATCGGACACCGGCGTTGTTATCGGATTGGCATTTGCTGAATGTAAAAGACGGTGGGCTCCTCTGGCGTGAAGACGCATTACCCTATGACCTTAATACGCCGTTATTTACGGACTATGCGCACAAACTGCGAACCGTATGGATGCCTGAAGGTACATCGGCCGATTACCGCGAACGCGAGCATTTTGACTTCCCCGTGGGCACAGTTTTTACCAAGACCTTTTACTATCCGAAGCAGGAGGGGAGACTCCTTCAAACCAGCAGTTATGACCGGGACTTTGATAACCGGGGTCTGAATCTGAAGAACGTTCAGCTGATCGAAACACGTATTCTGGTGAAGCGTGAGACAGGGTGGGAAGGACTACCCTATGTCTGGAACGAAGACCAGACCGAGGCTCGGCTTAAAATAACAGGGGATATTAGAGCCTTGTCGATAGCAACAGGTCGCGATGTCACGTCTTTTAACTATGTTGTGCCTAACAAGAACGAATGTGCCAGCTGTCACGCCTCCAATCATACGAACAAGAAGATTGTTCCAATCGGTCCAAAAAGCCGGCATCTGAATAAACGTTATCAGCATTATAAACAAGGTGAGGATGACCAGCTTACCGCCTGGCAGCAGTCGGGCTTTTTAAAGAATGTACCTGACGATTTTCTTGATGCTGCGCCGAGCGCCGCACTGTGGGAAGCCGGGGCGCGCGATAACCTGACGCATCGGGCTCGCAGTTATCTCGACATAAATTGCGGACATTGCCATAGTCCGGTGGGTCCTGCGGACACGTCGGGGCTGTTCCTGCAGGCGGACGAGACACGCACGCGGCACTTGGGTATTTGCAAGCCGCCTATAGCGGCTGGTCGTGGCGCGGAAGGGCGCAGTGTTTCCATTTATCCTGGAAAGCCATCGGAATCCATGATGGTGTCCCGAATGCAATCGGCCGATCTCGAAAAAATGATGCCGGAACTGGGACGCTCGCTCGTGCATGAAGAAGGTGTCCAGCTTGTGGCGAGCTGGATTGCATCCCTCGAGGGAGCATGTTCGGATAACAGTTTCTTATAGTAAGAAGGACAGCAGAGTCGCTATTCCCAAAAACGAGAAGAAACCGGCCACATCCGTGACAGTCGTCAGGATAATTGAAGAGGCGGTGGCGGGATCCTGACCCAGACGAGTCAAGACAACGGGCACCAGGGCGCCGGATATACCGGCCATGATCAGTGAGATAATCATCGCCATGCCGATAATTAATGCGAGGCCAATGGATTGACTCCACAGAAAAACGCCTAGTCCACAAGTCACCGCCAATGCGGCGCCATCTACGATGCCAACCCGGATTTCCTTCATCAGCACAGGACGCCAGTGAAGCACGCTGATCTCTTTCAGCGCCAGACCGCGCATGGTGACAGCGAGGGCCTGCGCGCCAGCATTACCCGACTGGCCAGCCACTACAGGAAGTAGTATTGCCAGCGCGGTGAACTGGGCGATGATACTTTCGAACAATCCGACGACCGATGCGGCAAGAAATGCCGTCAGCAAATTGATGTGAAGCCATGGAAGCCTTCGTTTTATAGCGAACACAGACGGAGACAGGGCGCGCTCATCGGCGCTGGCGCCAACCATCTTTTGCATATCCGCCGTGGCCGTATCCTCGGCTGCCTGAAACAGATTCTGATATCTAACGATTCCAATCAGGCGCATTTCCTGATCGACGACGGGTATGGAATCGACCCGATACTCATCGAAGATGTGAACCAGATCCTCCTGGGGGGAAGTGAGCCAGGCAATTCCTTCGATGGGCTGCAGCAATGTCGCCATCAAGGTCTCTCCTTCGGCGAGAGCCATATCCTGGACGTGAACACGGCCCGCAAGTTTGCTGGATTCATCCACCAGATACAAAGATCGAAATCCCTTGAATCCGCTTTGTCTCAACTTTTCCAGTGCCTCATCAACAGACATGGAGGGTCGGAAAGTTGCGGCCGGGCGGTCCATATATCGTCCGGCGGTTCCGGGCGGAAACTCGATCAGGGATTGCAGTTCCGTGCGTACAACCGCGGGTAATTTCGGCAGCAGTTCATCCCTGTCATGACTGGACAAGCTGCCGAGAATCAACAAGGCCGTGCGTATGCTGCATGCTTCAAGGATAGCCGCCTGGCGCTCGAAGGGCAGTGCCTGAAATAATAATTTCAGGTAGCCGGGGTCCACATGCTCGAACAACGAGACCAGGCTGGGTGTCGACAGGTCGGCGAGATCCCGGATCAAGTCCGGCGACTTTTCTACCAGTCGCGCGGCTTCGGCAGGAGAACTGGCGAGGTATGACTCGCGTAGAGTATTGGTCAACATCCGCTAATCCTCACGGTCTTTTGGATTCCTGAATACCATCGAAACCACATTGGCGCACAAGTCGAGATAGCGAGCGGATAACTCGGAAAAAAGGTCTTCGAGGCCCGGGTCATTATCATCCGGGAATTCCTTGACGACGCTGGCAAGTTCTTCCTGGGTTATTGCTCCGATGATATTCCGTTCTGAATCCACCACCGGTAAGGCTGGCGTTGTGCGCCATTGGGTCGCGTTCAGTGCGGCCGATACGTGCATGCTGGCCGGCAGAGGTTCTACGGCCTTCATATATCTGGATACAGGTTTTCTGCCGTGGTTTTTGGAGATAACGGACTGTGTGCTGACGATGCCAAGAAATCTTGTTGATCTATCCACAACGAAAATAGGCAGGTCGGTCGTTTCATCACCGGCAATCAGGTCGTCGGCAACCTCCTCACACAGGGTGTCAGCCTGAACCCGAAGAAAATTGGTTGAGGCGAGGGAAGATAATGTTTTGCCGGGAAATTCAAACAGGCGGGTCAGTCTCTTGCGGTCCTCGCTTTCCACAGTGTCGAGTATTTTTCGGTAGCGACTCTGATGGAGGTGAGAGACCAATGTGAGAACGTCGGTGTGTTCACCGTCGATCAACATTTTTCCAATAATGG
>JBBDSF010000126.1:20298-33793 GCA_040905125.1 Pseudomonadales bacterium
ACCAATGTGAGAACGTCGGTGTGTTCACCGTCGATCAACATTTTTCCAATAATGGCGGGTTCGATGTGCTCCAGAAACTCGACCAATGCCCGGCTGGACATGCGTGCGCACACCCGGGCGGCGACGCGGCCAGGCAGACTGGCGAGAAATTCCCGGACCTCGTCGGGGCCATGGTTGGATACGAGTTGCGCGACCTCGTCCGGTCGTGTAGTTGCAAACTGGAGGAGTAACGGATCAGATGTCTTCATTGATTTCATCCGATGTGCTCTCGCGCAATCGAAGGATTTCTGTCTCGGAAAAAATAGACGTGGGCACTGTCACCAGGCCCTCACCCGCCTCGAGGACGACGGTCGTCCCTGTTATTTCGATAATGGTCCCTTCGATATTATTGACTCTGATTCGGTCACCGGGATGATAATGATCGAGATCGCGGCGAGCCAGAAGATTCGCCACTAACTGGCGCGACCCTATTGCAAATGCCAGTGCCATCCCTCCTAAAAACGTGCCAATCAAAATCATCAGGACGTTGGCGATAAAGGACAAGTCGAGGTTCATCTGTGCCAGGCCCGTCATGATCGCCGTTACGATCACTATGATCTGGGCCAGCCTTGGTAGAAGGTTACTCCGGCCCGGTTGAAGCAGGCTTGCGACCAGCGTGTAGGCCATCATGCCAAGGAACCAGCCCAACAGGATGATTAGACCACCGATTATGATCTGGGGAATAAAAGCCAGTACGACATCGAGCCATTCGGTGAGACCGACAACACCGAGAATGCGCAGGGCCAGTAACAGGAAAAACGCGAGGGTGAGATAGTATGTAACCCTGCGCGCAAATGTGTACGATGTCTCGTCCGTCATGAATGCCGGTGTGATCGGTGAAATCCTGCGCAACGTGAGTTCGGTAAACTGAAGCGCCTTGATCAGCCATCGGGAAACGAATGCGGCAGCAACGAATCCCGCCAGCGCCACCAGCACGGCAATGATTTCGGGATAGCGGGCGAAAAATGAACCATCCATCGGGTCTACTCGCGATAACCGGAAACCTTTAGCCTAACATGAAATAGCTGCATGAAAGATGAGGATGCCAGGCATTTGGGTGTAACGATTCGCGCGGGGTCGCGTCTGTCAACATATGCAATGACCAAGAGGCCGTCGAATGGTTCGTAACATGCTGATTTTATTGGTTTTGCTGCCTGCGGGCGTGACCGCGGGCACACCCGACTGGACGGGTTATGACCAGCTGTTGAAAGAATATGTTGAACCGGCCAGTAAGGCGGGTCTCGATGTCAATCTGGTGGATTATTCCGGCTTGCGGAACGATACAAGATTTGAAGTTCTGGTGGATACAATCCGGGAGTTTCCAGTCGACAGGCTGGAGAACGACAACGAACGTCTGGCATTTTATATCAACGCCTATAACATTTTGACTATGCGCCTGATCCTCGATCATTGGCCGGTGGATTCCATCAAGGATATTGGCGGGTTCTTTTCCGGGCCGTGGGATATTGTGGTGCTGAAGAACGCGGATAGCAGCCTGACACTCGATAATATCGAGCACGACATCATTCGTTCGATACCGGAGCCGAGAATTCACTTTGCTGTTAATTGCGCTTCGCTCAGTTGTCCCGATCTCCGCCGAGAGGCCTATCGGGCCGACAGACTCCATGAACAGCTGGAGGATCAGACACGCAGATTTTTACGCCAGGACGGCAAAGGCCTCTCCGTTGACGGCGATCGGGTCAAAGTATCCCGTATATTTGACTGGTACGAAGAAGACTTCGATCGAGTGGGCGGTGTGACGAAATTCGTTCAGCGTATCCGGCCGGACCTGGAGATTGAGGGTGTCCGTGCAAAGCTGACTTATAACTGGGCATTGAACGGTCAATAATGCCAGTCGATACCGGCACGCACCAATCCCGGAGCATACCACCGTGAGGGTCAGTGCCATGATGCAACAGGTTTTCATGTCACCCGGCTAACGCAGTTTTGTCCACCAGAAAAGATGGGTAAAAATCTCCCGCATCTTGTCCGTTGGGCAGGATCTGGGTAGGGTTGCATGAAAGCGGCTGTGAGATTCCTGGCAAGGCAGAATAATATGAGCGAGGACACGTTTCATTTCGATACGAGTGACGGCACCCGGCTTTTCTGTTACCGATGGTTGCCTGAAGGCGTACCCGACGCGGTCATTCATATCGCCCATGGTATGGGTGAGCATGCGGAACGCTATAGTCCCTTTGCAAGCATGCTATGCGAAAACAACTATGCGGTAATAGCCAATGACCATCGAGGTCATGGCAAGACGACCACGCGTCTGGGCGACTTTGGACCCGATGGCTGGAACCGTATGTTGCGGGACTTGAGTGAAATGCTCGATACCTGGGGCGACGAATTTCCGAATACGCCCCGAGTCCTGCTCGGCCACAGTATGGGCGCCTTGCTCGCTCAACAGTACTTGACGATGGGCGTGGCAAATCTCGATGGGGTTATCCTGTCGGGATCGCCTGGCTTTATGCACCCGTTCCAATTGTGGTTTACACATAACTTCCTGAGGTACAGGTGCTGGAAAGGTGGTCCGGATGCCAATCATGAGGCAACGCGCGAGAAGATATTCAGCGGCGCCAACAAGAACTTTGAGCATCAAACTGCCGATCCCACGGGTTTTGAATGGTTGAGCCGTGACCGCCTTCAAGTTTTAGCGTATGTGAACGATCCCCTTTGTGGCGTCGTCCCCGGTTTGAAAAGTCTGCGTGACATGTTTGCGGGCTGCCGGTTGGCGCAACAAAAATCTAATGTCGTCAATATTCCAAAAATACCGGTATTGCTGATTTCAGGCGCGGATGACCCGGTTCACAACAGTTTAAAAAATATCAATCGAATGCTTGAAGTGTGGCGCAGTGTCGGCCTGGATCCTGTGGCGAAATTCTATTCCGGCGGTCGTCATGAAATGCTGAATGAGACTAATCGCGATGAAGTTATAGGCGATATTCTTGAATGGTTAGGCGGAGTAATTGCTTGAGACGATATCAGTGATTTTCTTTGTTGCCATTACCCATGGCAAAACCATGGCCGGCTGCCTGTATCATGGTCAAGTGCGATTAACCGAATACGTGACATTTCAGCCTCATGACTATTACTCATCTTCAGGAATTTGCTCGAGTTCAACGGTAAAAAAATGACCGGGTTCATTGCCGAATAGCAGGGTGTCGTTATCCTTCCACGCGATACCTTCGAGCTGCCCTGTTTGCTCACCGGGCAAGGGAAGTCTGTGTGCCTGGCCCTCTGACAACCAACGATCGCCGCGAAGAGGTCGTCGGAATACCCAGAGTTCGGAGTAGGTCAAGACTGCAAGATGTTGCCCGTCCGGGGAGAGATCCGCCCCCGTTGGCAGGTGTACGTTTGGATGCTCGTCGAGCGGTTGCAGCTCGTTCGATTCGTTGGTATTCAGAGAATCAAGGCGAAGCAGGGTTGTTCCGAGCCTCTTTCCGTCGACTTCGTGCGGCTTTGGGGATTTGGTTAAAAAGTAAAGTCTGCCATCTGACATAAACATCGCTTCAGAGTCTCTGCTGGTGTCACGAAGCAAAAATCCAATCAACGCGTTTTCATACTGTTCCGGGTAGTGAATGGGTGCGAACTTGATGCTCTGACTTTCCCTGGCACCGTAGGGGTTTGGCTCTGCAACCATGTACACACCAAGGTCGCGGCGGTCATAGCCATTGTTGCCGGTATCGGCAATGTACAGCGTATCATTGTGAACTTCTATTGACTCCCAGTCCTCGTTCTCCGCTCCTTTTATTATAGTTCCGGTCCATGGCCGTTTGTTCGTTTCCACCACATCGCCGTGATAAGCATCTTTGAAAAAATCGGGAACAATTACCTTGCCACTGCCGTCAATGGCAAACAGTCTGGGTAGGTCGCCACTGTCATTGTGGACCCAGTAAACGTCATCGAATCGGTCGCTCCTGACGATACCGCTCATTTCGTCAATCGCTTCAAATTCAAGGGTGAAAGCGGGTCTTACAGCATCCGGGACATTGCTATCTTCCCTTTGCGCATTCGCGAAGGAAGAACCTGCGATTATCAAAGGTAAAGCCAGGTGAAGTCTATATAGCATAATACGCTCGAGAGCCTTGTTGATCGGTTGCAGAAAGGCGGTCAGGTGCACCTCTGTGGAGCCTGTATTGTCCCGATTTCAGAAAGTAATTCAACATTTATGGCCCAAGAACAGTCGGGATTTCAGGCTAACTATTGAAACCAGTGGCATGATAACATTTCGGGGGCAGGCAACTAGCGAGGAACCTGATGAACGGCGTCGAAGACCTTATCGGAATCGAGTTTTTCTTTCGCAGGACCGAGTTACTCGTGACCTTCCTCGTCATTCTGTTGGGACTTGCCTTTGGCAACTTGAAAATAAAGGGTGTGGGTTTTGGCTCGAGCGGAGTCTTGATCATCGCCATGGTTGCAGGCTATCTTTATCAGTTCGAACCCATCATTATCCTGCAGGATCTGGGCATTGTGCTGTTCCTGCTGTCGGTGGGCCTGGAAGCCGGTCCTACTTTCTTTCGGGCCTTCAAAAAGCACGGACGACGGTTTATCACCAATGTTTTATTGCTGCTCGGTGTCGCCGGCATCAATACAGTTGCTATTGTCGTGCTGGCCGGCATTCCGGTTGGTATTGGTCTTGGGTTATTCGCAGGGTCGTTTACATCAAGTCCGGCCCTGATCAGCGCGCTTCAGTTCAGTTCGGAAGAGGAAGTTATCTTCGGTTACGGCATCGGTTATCCGTTCGGTCTGATTGGTGTCATTTTGTTTATTACTGTAGCGACCAACCTGCTGCGGGATAAGATGGTTCAAGAGGTAAAGTCGCACACCAAACTCCACAGTGGCGTCTTCAAAATAACGGATTCAGGGGTCAATGGAAAGCTGATTCGCGATATCGACTTGCTGCAAAATCGTAACGTTGTGATTTCAGGGATATTGAGAGATCTGTCCATTCGCACCGCGAGCGGGTCAACTTCCGTATTGACGGGCGACGTAGTCAGGCTGGAGGGCAAGCTCGAAGATGTGGAAGCAGTCGGTACCGCGCTGGGGGAACCGATTCGTGACGACTTTGCAGAAGAGTCAGAACTCGATACCCGTAATATAGTGGTTGAGAATACATCGGTGGTCAATCGCACCATCAAAGATCTTGGTATTGGTCTGCGTTATAACGTGTCGATCACACGAATCATTCGCTCGGATGTCGAGTTTGTTGCCCGCGATGATTTAACTGTGGAATTTGGTGATGTTGTGGTCGCGGTCGGTACTGCCTATCAGCTTGATCAACTGGCATTGTTTCTCGGACATGAGCACCATACGGTGCAACCGCGGGTAGACATCGCCTCTCTGGCGGCAACCCTGTTTTTAGCATTTGCGATCGGAGGCGTTGTTATCCCCATTCCCCAGCTGGGACCCTTCTCCTTGGGCCTGGCAGGCGGTGCACTCGTCTCGGGTCTGATCTTCGGTCACTTTGGGCGGATCGGCAACTTCATCGGACGTTTTCCACGCAACGCCACGGTGGTCTTGAAAGAATTTGGATTGGCTTTGTTTTTTGTACAGGTCGGCTTCGATACGGGACAAAGTTTTATTGAGTCTCTGGGTTACGAGGCCATATATTACGCTTTTTATGCGATATTATTGGCAGTAGTACCCATGGCCGGCAGCTTCCTATTTGGCCATTATGTATTGAAGATCTCGGTGAGCGAATGTTTTGGTGTCATTTGTGGCGGTATGACATTTACCCCGGGTTTGAACGTCATTGCGCAAACTGATTCCTCTGAACGGCCCATCGTCGCTTATTCTTCCGTTTACCCGGTGGCTCTGATTCTAATTATTGTTGTTGTCCAACTGATGCATTTGGCGATCGTAACCTTGCAGGGCTTGTAAGCGGGCTGGAGGTAAAATCTGGCCGCTCATGCTAACATTGGTGGCATCAGGGAGCGGCAGGTATCTGCCAAGTTAACGTATAAGTCTGATCGATTATTGAATGTTCGACCTAAGGAATTTCAAATGAAGGCAGTCTCCACGTACCTTCGAGGCATTATTGTGCCCCTTTGTCTTTTGAGTCTGGCAATTTCTCCTGCTGTCTCCGGTTCAGATAAAGGCACTTCCGCCCGGGATAATCCCGCAACCACCCTGGCCGGCATATACGAGCTGGCATTGGAAGATGATCTTACCCTTCAGCAGGCTCGTGCCGAATACCGTATTGGGCGCGAAGAACGCAGACTTGGCCGAGCGGGTCTGCTGCCGCAAATTAACGCCTCGTATAGTATGAGTGATGCCGACGCGGAATCCAGTGGTTTCTTTCCCATAGGTGGGGAAAAAGTCCCCAACCAGACAGAACGCGATACGGACACCGACCGCTGGCAAATTTCATTGGAACAGCCATTGTTCGACCTGGGTGCCTGGTTTCAATTTCAACGAGGCCAGGAGTTATCCAACCAGGCTCGTGCGACCTTGTCAGTCGCTCAACAGGACTTGTTATTAAGGGTTGTGAACGCGTACTTTGATGTTTTAAGAGCCACGGCGAACTTACGGGCTTCGAAGGCACAAGAGTCCGCGCTTGAAGGTCAGCTGGACCAGGTCCGGCAACGATTTGAGGTGGGTCTTGTGGCGATTACGGAGGTGCACGAGGCCGAGGCCGGCTATGATCTCGCGGTTGCCCAGCGGATTTCCGACGAGGGTGAACTGGACGTGAGCCGGGAAAGATTATCTGTGCTCACAGGCCGTCACCATGGACAGTTGTGGGAGCTAAAAGACGACTTTCCCGTTCGCCGACCGGATCCCGAAACGCCTCAGGGCTGGGTCGAATTTGCCCGTCAGAACAACCTGGATATCAAGGTGGCTCAATATGGACGCGGCGCGGCCCAGGAGGCGATGCAGGCTGCCCGAAGTCAACATCTGCCGCGAGTTAACCTGTCACTTACGCGTAGTGATTCCGAGTCCGACATAATACAAAGAGATCTTATAAACAGAACACGCGCTGACTTCCCCAGCGACCAGAGTCAGGATGTTATCGCCATTAATGTGACGATGCCCCTGTTCAGTGGTGGCCGAACGAGCGCCCAAAGGCGCCAGGCGGTTGCGCGACATGAGACGCAAACTGCATTCTATCAGGGTACGATTCGCCAAGTGACCCAGGAAACGCGCGCGTCGTATACCCGGGTTGCAAGCGATGTATCGAGATCCCGAGCAAGGGCCAGAGCGGTAACTTCGGCAGAATCTGCATTGGAAGCCGCGGAGCTCGGCTATGAGGTAGGCACGCGAAACGTGGTGGATGTATTGAATGCCCAGCAGGCTTATTTTTCAGCGGTTCGTGACTATGACAACAGTATTCTGGATTACGTGGTCAGCCTGACGCGGCTCAAGCGTCTGGCCGGTACCTTGAGTCCTCAGGATATCTATGAACTGAACGAGTGGCTTGAAGCGCCACGCGAGGACGAAGAGGATGAGCAAGAATAAGAATGTCTTGAGGTCTTTCATGGTTTTCCCACTTCAAACAGGTTCGGGGCGTGTCATGTAATGGAAGATCAGTCCACCTGCACCACCTGCGACACCCTGCAACAATAACCCGGCGAGCTCTCGCGTTGGGGCGATACCGGTTAAACCGAGCACTGCTTTCAAAATCAAGTGCAGGGCGATCAACCCCACCAAGCCTGCCAGCACGTACCCCGTCATGCGTAGATCCGGCAAAAAGCTCATGATCAACGCCGCGACCGATAGTGCGATGATCAGCGAAATGGCGATGAGCGGCAAATAGATGTCATACATGTGGGTAAAATCGTGTGCCGCGGCCGCGATGCGTTGACTAAATCCAATCTCATAACCCATCGACGTGACCGCCGCGATATTGCCCTGGCTCACAAAGATAGTTCCCAGCAGGTAAGTCACGGCGACTGCCGCTATATAGCCGAGTGCGAATTTCATCTGCGCGTTCCAATCTTCCGGTAACTTGACGTTATAATGGCTGGAATCTGTTCATTTGGGAAGCCCGGTACCATGAGAAAAGTCTTGCTGATTGTTGCGATTACGTTTGTGGCGAACGTATCAAGCGCAGGTTACCAACTGAAAACGGTAGCCGAGGGTTTCAATTACCCCTGGTCTATTGCCTTCCTTCCTGATGGCGAGTTACTCGTCTCGATGCGCAGTGGTGAGCTGCGTCGTGTGAGCGCCCAGGGAGAAATTGGAGAACCGGTATCAGGGACCCCGGAAACTTATGTTGCCGGACAGGGTGGTTATTTTGATATCGTGCTGGATCCGAACTTTGCGGAGAACCGACAAATTTATCTTGCCTACGCGGGCGGTACGCCGGAGGCGAACGCAACCACTGTCACACGGGCGACACTGGCCGATAACAGTTTCACTGATGCCAGCGTCATTTTTGCGGTTTCCCCAACCAAGGACACGCCACAACATTATGGCGGTAAGATGTTGTTTCTGCCGGATAACACATTGTTGTTAACCACCGGTGACGGGTTCGACTATCGGGAGGCAGCGCACGACACCTTCAGTCAACTGGGTAAAATTATTCGGATCAATCGCGATGGTTCGGTACCCCCGGACAATCCCTTTGCCGATGGGGAAGAAGGTGATCCCAGGGTCTATTCCTATGGTCATCGTAACCCCCAGGGACTCGTGCTGGATTCGAAAAGCGGCGTCATCTATATGCACGAACACGGACCGAAAGGCGGTGATGAATTGAACCGCGTCGAGGCTGGTAACAACTATGGATGGCCCGCGGTCACCTATGGCATCAATTATTCCGGCGCCCTGGTTTCGCCATTGAAAGAAGCGCCGGGTGTGACCCAGCCGTTACACCATTGGACGCCCAGCATCGCGCCATCAGGATTGGCCCTGTATGACGGCAACATGTTTCCGGATTGGCGAGGTGACCTGTTTGTGGGCGCCCTCGTTGACCGGGAAGTGCGGCGCCTGGTCATGGAAGATGGCCGCGTTGTTGACGAACATGCCTTGTTCTCCGAACTCGGTGCGCGAATCCGGGATGTTCGTGTCGGCCCGGATGGGTCTCTCTACATCCTCACCGATAGCGACCAGGGGAAAATCATTCGGGTATTGCCGGAAGCAGATACGTAATGCGCATCCCAACCCAAGTACCTCAAGCGTTTGACTCTAGTCTTCGTCAGATTCCCAGAATTTCCACCAGGGTTTCTTACCTTTAACCTTCTCACCTGACTCCTTGTGCTCTTCCATGATCTCTCGTCTCTCTTCCTTTCGAGCCTTCATCTCTGAAGCACGTTCATTGGAAGAAGCCGTCCCATCCCTTTGCTCGCCGGCCATTTCACGCTGATCTTCGGCCATTTCGCGCTGTTCTTGTGCCATCTCACGTTGTTCTTCAGCCATCTCGCGCTGATCTTCTGCTTTTTCACGCTGTCTTTCAGCCATCTCCCTGTGTTCTTCAGCCCGCCCACGTTCCTGATCAGCCATTTGGCGGTGTTCCTCGCTGGTTTTTGCCCCGCGGCCTTTGTCGGCAGGCGCGGCGAGCGCAAAACTTGCACACAGCAAAAAAGACAATGGTAATAAAATCTTCGCAAATAAGGTATTCATGATTCGCTCCTTGAGTGATCGAGCCTCATTATAGGGAACATGGCTTTGCATAGATGTGCGCTAGACCACAGTTTCAGCGATGAAATGCGATTCAAATTCCGCCATCCAGCCCGCCACCGTCGCCGCCATCACCGCCACCGGCCATTCCATCCAGAGGCGCTGAAAGCAAACCGCCGGTCGAGGCCTGGTCTATCTCTGCCTGCATTTCATCCGCTGCCGAGGCGTCAATGCCCTGGCCCGCCATGGCGGCCTGGCTGCAATACATTAGATAGGCAAAGTGGATGAATCGATGATTCAGGCCCATATCGTCAACCGTCGCCTTGACCTGCTCGGGCGTATAGGGCCCATTGCCACCGTATCGCTTTGACAGTTCTTCCGGGAGTTTCCTCTGGTACTTTTTGATTGCGGACTTCTTGCCGAACATAATTACTCTCGATCCAACTTTTCTGTGAGTTCGCGCAGGGCCCGCTCCAGTGCGTCGACCCGTGCTTCGAGTTCATTGATTCGTGAAGATGACGAGGGCCGCTGTTCCACAGGCGTTTCTTCCGGCGCCGATTCGATGTCTCCCGCGAACAGATGCATGTATTCGTGATCCTGACGACCAGGCTTTTTGGGAAGACGAGCAACCAATGGACCGTCTTGCCGCTCAATTAAACCGTTCAGCACCTCGACAGCCGCCTGGTTGTCCTCGAATTCGAACAGGCGTCCAGCCCGACTGCGTAATTCTCCCGGTGTCTGTGGGCCACGCAGCAGCAACAGGCAGATCACCGCGTATTCCGCGTCGCTGAACTGAAACATGGCCATGGGCGTATTGCACAGGCGCTGGCTGTACTTTTCCACGTTCGCCCTGGCGCCCTCGCGCTTCGCGACCAGATACTTGTCTGCGAGAGCGCGAGCCGTGCGTTGGACGACACCCTGCTCAAGGTGCATGACGGGATCGCGGCTCGATTTCTGGTTGCAGGCATTGGTCAGCGCGTTCAATGTGAGTGGATACTGCTCCGGTGTGGTTACTGCCTTTTCCATAAGACAGCCAATAATTCTAGCTTCTTCCGGCGACAGATTGATATCCATTATTGTTCACCGGCGGGTGTCAAAATCGTATCACTAACGCGGGCGATCCTGTCACCCGCAAAGGTGCCCAGATAGACAGCGTCGCCATAAGGCAGGGCAACAGTCGCGGCGCCCATGGGCGGCCCTTCGTGGTCAAGCAATACTCGCGGTTCCATGTCTTCCGTATCGATGGCGACGATCTGGAATCGAAACCCGCAGTTACCCTCGTGAAGATCCTGACACGCCATCATTTCAGTAATGGAGGCATGATGGGATGCGGCCAGTAATTCGCCGGTGGGCGACCAGGACAAATTGTCAGGGCTGGATACCTCAGCGCTGCCAACTCGCTCTCCGGTGACGGTATCTACCTTGATTACCTCGTTACCAAAATAACTGTTCACAAACAGATAACGCTCGTCAGCGGACTTCTCCACACCATTGGCAAACTGCGCGTCGGTCCCGGGCAACCGTTCAAAGCCGTCTTCGGGGCTCCAGTGATAGACATACCCGGGTGCATAGTCCGTAAACTGCATGCGCAAGGCAGCCCAGGTCACGTTCGCCTCCCGGGGATACATCTGTGAGACTCGGAAGTCGCCGTTTTTGAGGACCACCAGGTCATTGAAGTAGCCGTCTTCCGGCGCCAGCGCGCAGCCGCGCCATGTCAGCTCAATACCACCGGGGGCGTCGGCTTCGGTTACTTCGAACATCTCGACGGATTCCCGGCCACCGTGATTGACCACATAGAGCGCATGGCGGCCCGTGTTAAGCTGTTCAATATCGATCCCGTGAGGGGCGAAACGGTCAGTGGGCGGTGGTGGGCAGTTCTTCTCTCCCCAGTTGCCATTCGGCTCAGCGGTATCGTCACCGGGAAACAGAACATGGATGTCCCCGGTGCCGTTGGCCACGGCAACCAGGTTACCCGACTCGTTACCTTCCATGTCACCGTATTGGCCGACGACGATATAGTTGCCCTTCGGGCTTGCCACCAGATCTTCGGGATTCTGGAACCGGCAATCGGGCGTGATGCCATGTGCCGCTTCGCATGAAAGTATCGCCGGCGCGCCGCAACCTGTAAGCAACGCAACTAACAAGAAACCACAGGGCGTGGAAATTCGTCGAAACATGGTTGTTACATGGAATCGGTTATTCATCTTTAAGCTTCTGCTCCTCGCCCACGAATATCGCCATGCCCGCTCCCATATGGTAAGCGGCCTCGTTCACTTCAAGCAGGAACAATATCAGCCCGACGACCAGGACGATCATGGCGGCCACAAACAACACTGCAATCAATAGCGACAAGCTTACGTGCACGAATTCACCAATGAACAGCGACATAATCACCAGAGAAATGAGCAGGGCAGAGCCAACACACATTCTGATCGCCCAGTGAATCATGCGAATGCGACGCCACAGCGAGCTGGTTTCCAATTGCAGCAAACCCTTGTTTTCTTCCTCCTGGACCAGGGCCAGTTGTTCTTCAACCACCCGTGTTCGGTCCACAATTCTGCCCAGACGCGTCGACAGCACATTCAATATGCCCGATATGCCCGCTAGCAGGAACACCGGGGCGACGGCCAGTTGAATGACTTCGGCGAGGGTTTCGATAGCGGTGGACGGATCCATAGAAGTACTCGCAAGCAGTGGCAGACAGGGGCCCATTGTACCCGAGAGCGAGCCGCCCGTCCTCCGCTAAAACATTCAGGCGGGCGCGGTTATTTATCTTTATCGCTACAGCAGACACCTGATCAAACAGGCTCTTCCTCCAATTGCGCCAGGACTTCCAGCGCCATCTGGTCATCCATCGACTCGCCGGTCCAACGAGTCAGCGCAGTCTCGGCATCAATTTCAATACCCTGTTCCTGATTATACCGCACCAGTGCCTCAGCGCCGCCGACACCGGGAAACTGGGGATACAGGGAGCGTTTGATAATCTGGTTGTGCTTGTTGATAAAGACAATATCACTGCCCTCATCCTTGTAGATTCGGTATTCACCACTGTGCAACAGACGATGATGATAGTGACACAAGCTCACCAGATTGTGGACGCTGGTCTCGCCCCCATCCGCCCAGTGAATAACATGATGAAGCTGAATCCATTTGTTATGACAACAGGACGGAAAGCGACAAAATCCCTGATCACGAATGCGCACAGCCTTTTCGATTGCCGGCGGCACCACCCGTGACTTGCGCTTGATGTTGAGTACGCTGCCCTTGTCGTCTTCCAGTACCGTCGTAAGGTTCGCATCGCAGGCCAGTCGCCGCGCCACTTCCGGCGCGAGGAAATGGCCATCGTCCAGGTAACAGGACGCCCCTTGATCGATCTTGTAATCGATATGCTCGGGATTGGCGTTCACATGCATCAAAATCTCGAACCGTCCACCGGTCCTGATGCCGTCGCCCATGGATTTCAGGCAATGCTCAGCCATCAGCGTCATGGCATCGGCCCGTTTGCCCTCCCAATCTTGAGAATCTACTTGAAGAAATGTTTCCGCGGAAACATTTTCGTGGTTGTCTGCGTCATTGTTACCGTTTTCGTAATTTTTTTCCTTGTTCAATTCCTCCACCAATGCTTCCAGCGCCTTGAGCACGATCGCCCCGTCCTCGGGCGGCAAATGAAGATTGAAAACATACATGCCCCAGTCATTCTCGTACCAGAAGAACTGCTTTTCCCCTCGCCATTCGTTCCACTCATCCATTGGTTCATTCAGCTTCTTCACACGCCGATACTTACGTACCAGACGCTCCACATGGGCTGCCGTCCCGTATCGGGCGATCTGTAATAAAAATTCCTCGTTCTCCGGCGTCGCCACACGGGTCATGGCCCGCACCGTGGAGTAACTGATTT